>DATAWG010000001.1 GCA_036267355.1 Pirellulales bacterium
ATGCCGCTGCATTTGAGCCGTTCGGTCACCACCGTTCGACAAGCCGCTTCTACCGGACCCGAGCCGATCTGCCAGCCCGCGGCGATATACCGTGGGTAATCCATGCGATGCCGATGGTTGCCAAAGTATTGCACCGTCACGTGATGACGTTCTCGTGCTTCCGCGTTGCGCCTCGCGGGCAACTCGTGTTGCGGCGTGCGGGCTAGAAAATCGGAGCAGCTCGCGCAGGAGCGCAGATGTGCCTGCAATCGCTCGCGCGCTTCCGCCGGCAAGCGGTTCAAGGCGAAAGCCGCCAACGTCCGCGGAGCAGGATGGGCCGCCTGTCGCGTTTCCATCGACCGAGCTCCTTGAAAAGGCAAGCGTTCTCGCAGGCCGCCGGGTTAGCCGAACGACCCTACCATCGTAGCCATTCAGGGGGGCCACCGGCAAGACTTTGGGGTGCTCGGTCGCTCGATAGCATCTGGCGGGAAGAGTAGCGCGTCGACTACGGAGAGAGCCGATAACCGCGCCTAATCCCGATTATCGGCCAAATCGTGACGCAATTGTTTCAGCAGCGAGGCCAGACGCGGGAGTTCCTTGGCGGCGGATCGGTCGGTGGACAAATCGTGAATCTCGTCCGGATCGTGCTGCATGTCGAACAGCCGGACGGTTGTTTTTCCCTTGACGTCGTAATGATGGTACTTCCACCGGCCGTCATGCACGGCCCGCTGAAGGCCAGCAGCAACCGGAGCGGCGTCGTTCGCGCCGCGCCGCGGGCCGGGCGAATGGTCGTAGGCGCCGAAGATCGCGTCATGCACTCGCGTCTCGCTACGACTGAAAATTCCGACCAGGCTGCGCCCTTCGACGGTCGCCGCCGGCGCGACGCCCAGCAGTTCGCAGAGCGTGGGAAAGATGTCGAAGCCGTATGTGTAGGTGTCCGACGTTTGCCCTCCCGGCACGCCGGGGCCGAAAAAAATCAACGGGACTCCGGCCGATTCTTCGTAGACGTTCTGTTTGCCGAACAGCCCGTGCGAGCCGATCGCCAAGCCGTGATCGCTTGTGTAGACGACAATCGTGTTGTCGATGAGCGACGTGTTTTCCAGCGTCTTCACGACTCGGCCGACCTGTGCATCCTGGGCGGAGATCATGCCGTAATAGTCGCAGAGTTGCTGGCGAGTGTTCTCCGGCGTTCGCGGAAATGGGGCGAGCAGCTCGTCGCGGATGCGGAGTTCGCCGTTGTCGAACGGATGCCGCGGCAGGAAGTTGTCGGGCAGCGGCATCGTTGCCGGATCGTACAGCTTCTTGTACTGTTCCGGCGGAGTGCGCGGGTCGTGAGGAGAAGTGAACGCCAGATAGCAGAAAAATGGCTTGTCGGCCGATTTGCCGGCACGCTGCTGTTCCAAAAACTCGACGGCCGCGTCGGCGAACAACTCGGAGGAAAATTTCTGGCCGATCCGCACGGCGGATTTCGGATAACGGCCGGCCGGATCGAAGTCGCGCACCGGCATGTGAAATTGATCTTCGTGCATCCCGCCGAAAAAGATATTTCCTCCACTGCTGAAGCCGCGCTCGAAGGCGGGCGTGCCGTTGTGCCATTTGCCGCAGGCGAACGTCGTGTATCCGGCCTTGCGAAGCGCCTCGGGCAGAATGACGAAATTGCCCATGTCCTCCGGCGCGCGGAACAGCGAGCGGCCGGTGTGCAACATCGCGCGCGCCGGAACGCAGACCGCCCCGTTCTGAGCGCCCATGTTTCGCGCATGGCGAAACGCGAATCCGCCGGCGGCGAGCCGATCGAGATGCGGCGTTTTAATATGCGGGTTGCCCAGCCGGCCGATCGTGTCGGCTCGCTGGTCGTCGGCGACCATCAACACCACATTGAGCGGCCGCCGCCCGCCCGCGGCCCGAGCCACCATCGGAGACCGGAGCAGCTCCATTCCCGCGGCCGCCCCAGTCGCCACGGCACCGCTCGCTTTCAGAAAGTCGCGTCGAGTCGGTCTCATGTGGCATAGTCTATCGCGCGTTGGTAATAGGGGAAGCTCGCTCATCCCAACGTTTGCCGGGTACTTTTTGGCGGGAATGCAGAATCGCGCGTTCGACAGCCGGGTCGAGGTCGGCCACCAGTTCGGCCGGGGGATGCGGCGACGATGCCGCATGCGCTCGATGCAATTCCTCGATCGAGCCTACTTCCTGCTCGGTTTTTATGATTTCCTGCCGTTTCGCGAGGCTTATGGCAAAGCGAAGACCGCGGCGGAGAAGGCGGTCGCTTTGGACGACAATTCCGCTGAGGCCCACTCTTCAGTCGGCGTCGTGCTTGGCTGGTGCGACTGGGACTGGTATGGATCCGAACAGCACTTGCTGAAGGCCCTGGAATTGAATTCGAACTACAGTCATGCCCGCTCTCGGTATGGGCATTTTCTGATGCTTTTTATGGGACGTGACCGGGAATCCGTCGCCCAGAATCGACGTGCCATGGAAGGCGACCCGCTCTCCAGAGCAGCCCACCTATACCTCGGCATTTCGTTCAATCTTCTTAAGCGGTTCGCCGAGGCGCTGCCTCCGCTACGCCGCTCCCTGGAGCTTGACCCGAATTTCGCCCTCAGTCACTGGCAGCTAGGCCAGGCATACTGGTTCCTGGGAGATCGCGAAGCGGCGCTCGTGGAATTGCACCGGGCCGTTGAGCTTTCCAGACGGTTGCCGCTGTTCTTATCCACACTGGGCCAGGCGCTGGCGCTCACTGGGGACGTAGGCCAAGCGAGGCAGATTCAACGCGAACTGGCCGATCGCACGACCCCGGCCCCCACACGTCCATGTTTCATGTACCTTCTTCATGCCGCACTGGGAGAAAATGACCTGGCCTTCGCCGCCCTAGAACAGGCGTTGGTCGAGCGTGAGTCCTTCCTGGCGTGGTTGCCCGTTGGGCGCAGCCTTATCGCGCTGATGAGCTTGGAATCGGACCCACGCTGGCCGGTGTTCATCGCGAAAGTGAAAGCGGCAGTGCAGGCCAGGGCCAGCGCGACAATTTGAAAGACTCACCCAATTGCCAATTGCAACACCTGTACTCCGGCCAGAACAAGTTCTAACGGTGTCCTCTCGCCCTGCTCGTTTCTGGACGCGCGCCGCATCTGGCGCGCCGATCGCTTGGCCGTTCGGATCGTTTGCTCCGCAGACGCAGCGGTCCGCAAAACCGACGCCGATTTGACGCCGCCGCAGCGAGCTCGGTCGATCCAACCGACGCGCAAGTTTCGCGGAAGTGTGCCCCCGCCCGCGTCCCCATAATGGCGCGGTGTTGGGATTCCGAAAAAACGATTGAGATTCTGGGATGACCGTGCGGATAACGATCAAG
>DATAWG010000002.1 GCA_036267355.1 Pirellulales bacterium
ACCGCCAGTTCGTTATAAGGATGCCTTTCGGCCTGAAGGGCCGATTCTGTCAGCCCAGGCCGTAGCCGCGCGAGCGGCGGAGGCCTGGGTTAAGGGGCCCCGCGATGGCATCGGCCCTGTAAGGGCCGTTCAACGAGGCAACGCGGATTTGAACGGCCCCTTCGGGCCGGGCGACGCGCGGAATCACATACCCAGGGCTACGCGGCTGCGCCCTGGGCTCGCAGAACGAGCCCTTCAGGCTCGAACACGGCGGCGCAATCGCCGCCGTTCGTTATAAGGATGCCTTTCGGCCTGAAGGGCCGATTCTGTCAGCCCAGGCCGTAGCCGCGCGAGCGGCGGAGGCCTGGGTTATGGGGCCCCGCGATGGCGTCGGCCCTGTAAGGGCCGTTCAACGAGGCAACGCGGATTTGAACGGCCCCTTCGGGCCGGGCGACGCGCGGAATCACATACCCAGGGCTACGCCGCTACGCGGCTGCGCCCTGGGCTGGCGGAACGAGCCCTTCAGGCTCGAACACGGCAAGAGGCATCCCGTTCAGCAGCACTCGCCCTGCTCGAAATCTGCGTCCATTCCCAAGCGCATCTTCAATTCTTCGAACTGGCGATGGTAGGCGTCGCTCGAAGAATGGACATGCTCGGCTTCGGTGATGAATTTCATTGCATCGTTGCGGGAAATCCGCCGATCAGCGAACACGCTTTCGAACACGCTGAGATCGTGTCCATAGGCGATCAGCAACTTGTGTTCATCGAACTGCACTTCCAAGGGCACGTGCGGATTCAGCACCGCGATGCCGACGCAGCCATCGTTGAGCAACAATTCTTCGAAGTCCCACAGGATGCTTTTGAGCACGGGCAGATCGATGTGCTCGCGATAGAGATCGACGTGGCCGCGCTGCTGGCGGTTGTGGCTTGTCTCGAGCACGACGTCGACTTCGACGCCCAGTGGATCGAGCAGATCCATGAATGTGTCGAATAGCCGTTCGTGCGAGGCGGCGCCCATCAACACCGGCACGCGAGCCTGAGTTTCTTCATCGAAATAGACGTCGTGCCGGTAGCCTTCCGACGGGACAACTTGCAGATCGTATGAGGGTCGCACGGCGTCGGTGAGCAAGAACCTTCCGTAGCGGGCCACGCCCAGATGCGCCTCCAACTCTTCCTCCGAAAGCCGCTCGAAACTGCTCGTGGTTCCCACGGGCGACGAATCGCGAAAAACATTGCGAAAGAATCGTTTCAAAAATCCCATCGGCGATCTCGATTGTCTTTTGAAGGGGTCCGCGGGATTCGATCGGTCGGAGGAGTGCTGGCCGGCGTGTCCCGAGAAGCTGCGCGGGTTTGTCCTGGTTGAACGCGTTCCTATCGCTTCTGTCAGGAAAACTTAGGTTACAGTTTTTTCGACTCGGCCGGGGCAAACCGCAATTTCTGGACCGCTCGCCGAGCCGTCCCCGCAGGTCCGGCATATTCGTTTCACTGCTCGCGGCGCTCGGTGGCCCGGTCGCTTGTTCGCGACAGCGAACGGAGCGATGGCGTGAGGCGAACGCCTTGCCGAATCGCCCTCCACCATTACTTTAGCACCCTGCGATGCGCGGCGGGCGAAGCTGCAAAACACGTGACAGAAAAAGTTTGGCCCACGGCGCGCAATCGCTCGGATCGCGGCAACTCTGACTGCGCCAAACTCCGCCTCGCCGGATTGCCGCGAGAAGGCGGAAAGGTCGCCGTGCTGAGCCATCGCGGTGCGGCCGGACGTTGCAATTTGCACCCTTGAGTGCGACTCCCCCCTCGTCGCGATGTTGCACGAAAACAACCACCGCCCACAAATCGAGATTGCCACGAAACGGCCCGTTCGGGTAAATGGTGTGGGGCCGGTCGCTTGCGAAGCGCTGCGAAGCTGCGTTGCCGATTCGCAACCCGGCTGTTTGACGTTCCATGCGTCGCCGTCACGATCCGCCCCAATTGAGGAACCATTTCCATCAGGATGGATCGTCGATGCGAACAGCCATTCATCTCTGCCGCTCCGGTGGCGCACGGGCTCTGCTTGCAACGATCGTGGTGGCCTTGGCCGTTTGCAGCGGTTGTTCGGCTTCCGAATCGGCGTCGGCCGAAAAGCAAGCTCGTGCAATCGGGGCGACCGCTTCTATGACGCCGCCCACGGAAAGAGCCCCGGCCGCGACCCCCTCCGATTTCGCCGGCTTGCAAGCGGCCTCCACGCATCCGGCCAATCCGCTCCAAGACGGCTGGTTCGCGATGTATATCGAAGGAACCAAAGTCGGCTACGGAAAAACCGTCACGAACCGTGTCGTCGAACATGGCCAGGCATTGAACCAAGTCGTCGAGGAGGTCCATTTTTCCGTCGTCCGAAACGGACAGCCGAGCGACGAGCGGGTCGTCTCGACCGGCATCGAGACGCCCACCGGACAATTGCTTCGCTTTCGCACCGAAATCGAATCTGGCTCCGCGCCGATCGTTACGACCGGTGAAGTCCGCGACGGCGACATGTGTTTCCAGACGATTTCCACCGGAACCGTGACACGCACGTTCCTTCCGTGGGAGGCGCGGGTCGGCGGCTTCAAGGCCACCGAACAATCGCTCGTCGCCCGACCGATGCAACCCGGCGAGCGCCGGAATTTGAAAGGTCTGATGGTCGGCTTCAATCAAATAGCGGAGATCGAAATGGTTGCCGGCGCCTACGAACCGACACAGATGCTCAACCATTCCGAAGAATTGTTGCGTATCCAGTGGACCGCCACGCTGCCGAAAGGAAACACGATCGCCGCCGAGTGGTGGATGAATCGCGATGGCGAAGTGATGAAGATGCAGCTCGACGCGCTGCGGCAAGTGACATTTCGCACGACTCGGGAAATCGCGCTTGCCGAGACTGGGCCCGCTCGATTCGATCTGCTGCTATCGACCAGGGTGCGCGTGAACCGGCCGCTCGTGCGGCCGAATCGTACGAAACGAGTTCGTTATCGCGTGCAACTGGAATCCGCGGACCCAAGCCGGGTGTTCGCATCGTGCGCTTCGCAACGCGTCACTCCGCTCGATGCCCATACGGCGGAAATCGAAGTTCGAGCCGCCCGACCCATCCGCAACGCCGCTACGGCTGCCGCCGCCACGGCAACGCCGGCCGATGGAATCGCCGATCCGGCGCTCAATCTCGCTCCACCCGGCTCACAGCAAGATAGCCCGCCAACGGAAGAAGATCGCACCGCGAATAGTCTCGTGCAATGCGACGATCCGAGAATCATTGCGCTGGCCGGGCAGGCAGCCGGTTCGCGGACCGATCCGTGGGAGGTGGCCGTGGCGCTGGAAAAGTTCACGCATGATTACATCACCGGGCGGAATTATTCCAAAGCTTTTTCCACGGCGGTCGAAGTCGCCGAAAGCCGCGAAGGCGCTTGCACGCAACATGCAGTTCTATTGGCCGCATTGGCCCGCGCTCGCGGGCTGCCGGCGCGCGTGGCGATCGGGCTGGTGTACACGGAAAGCACGCCCGGCTTCGCCTTCCATATGTGGAATGAAGTGTGGATCGGGGGGCGGTGGATTCCCCTCGATGCGACGCGCGGGACAGGAGGCGTCGGCGCCGCGCAGCTCAAGCTTGCCGATTCGAGTCTTGCGGGCGAAGCGGCCTACAGTTGCTTTCTTCCGGTGTCGCAGGTGATCGGCCAGATCAAGATCGAGATATTGGAGGTGGAATGAGTCGGTCGCAGTGCCCCCCAGGAAAGGCCGGGGGAGATTGGTGGCAATGGCCAGACGCCTGAGGGCCTTTCCTGGGCTTGATGGAATTGCAAAACGGCCGACGATTTTAGCGATGGAAGCGGTGGAACTCATGATTCCAGTGCCTTGCGAAATGCGCGGTGGCGACACGTTCGCGAACCACTTGCTTTTCGATGACGACGTTCGCGGCGACTTGTCCGACGACGGCCGAATCCATTGGCCTCTTGCCAAAACACGGCCCAGGCGATTCCCTGCCTGAGCTGCAAAATTCGAATCGGGCCCGATCGAAAACAATTCGCGATGCGCAATGCGCACGACGTCCGTCACTGCCAATCAACGGCAGCAGTGGCGATAGTGACGGTGGTGGTGCCGATAGTGCACATGCCGAACTCTCACGCATGTGTTACACGTGGCAACCACCGGTACAGCGGCAGGAGCCGGCATCGTGCAAGGCGCTGCACAGGCCACCGGCAGCACAACCGCCGCGCTCGGGCCTTGGGCCATCGCCGACCCGCCGAAGCACAAACTGCCGCCGAGCGCCAATAACGCAATAAACCGTCGCATACCAAAACCCATCCCTTCCTCGTACATAGAACCCATGAGCCACGCCCTGTCGGTGCAGCCCAGTCGGCTGCTTCAGTGCGTCTCTCTACAGGGATTCAACACCGTTCGATACTCGCGAGTATCGAAAAAAATATCAGCGCCGCGAGTTGGATCGAGTGTGCCACTGGCCAGCGCAGTCGGCCGGCGGCGGTGCGATGCGGTAGCTCTGCACTGGCAGACTGCTTGCCAGCGCCGCAGCTCGCCCCACGCGGCCCGAGCCCGCAGCGCTAGCAAGGGAACAACGCCGTATTCCCTTGCTAGCGGCCATTGCCGATGAGCCGCCATTCTTCCTCGCCGACGCTCCCCGCGCAGTTCAGCTTGCCGCTGCTGCTGGCGATTTGCTATGGTCCGACCCGCATTCGTTCTGCGCTCGATTCGATTCGCAACGGTCTGGGCGGACGAAGCGCAGTGCCTGGAATCAGAGCCGAAATCTGGGGAGTTGCCATGCGCTCCGATCGAAAGTCCAATTGCCAACGGCGGCGTTTAACCGTCGAATTGCTTGAGCCCCGAAACCTGCTGTCGGCCGCGTCCGTTTTTCCGGCGCCCCCCGCAGCATCATCTTTAGTAGCATCGCCGCTGGCGGTCGTGCTCGGCAGCGGCAGCGCTGCCGCTGCCAAGTCGTCAACGGCGACCAATCCGACCGTCGTCGGCTACACGCCGAGGCAGATTCTCGCCGCTTACGGATTCAACCTGTTGACGACCTTCTCGACGGGCTCCGGCTCCGAATCGGCCAATGGCGCGGGGCAAACCATCGCCATCGTCGACGCCTACAACGACCCAAACATCGCCAGCGATCTGGCAGTGTTCGATGCCACGTTCGGAATCGCCGCGCCGCCGAGTTTCAAAATCGTCAGTCAGACCGGCACGTCGAAGCTGCCGGTCACCAATCCGGATTGGGATACCGAGATTTCGCTCGACGTGGAATGGGCGCATGCGATCGCCCCCGGCGCGAATATCCTGTTGGTCGAAACGACAAGCGATCGCTGGTCGGATTTGATCGCCGGGGTGGATTACGCCAAGAATCAGCCGGGCGTGAGCGTGGTGTCGATGAGTTGGGACGTGCCCGAGTATCGGATCGAAGCGGCGACCGATTCGACGTTCACCACCGCGGCAAATCATCCGGTGACGTTTGTGGCGGCGGCCGGAGACTACGGAAGTCCGCCCGAATATCCGGCCACGTCGGCGAACGTGTTGGCCGTCGGCGGCACGACGCTTTCCTTAAGCTCCGGCGGCAGCTACGGCAGCGAAACCGCATGGAGCGATGGCGGCGGCGGAGTGAGCACCGTTGAAAAGGAGCCCGCCTTTCAAGATGGCGCCCAAGCCACCGGCTACCGCAGCGCTCCGGATGTTTCTTACGACGCGAATCCCAATTCCGGCTTCGCGGTCTACGACACGATCGACGATCGCTACGGCACCGGTTGGGAGGAAATCGGCGGCACGAGCGCCGGAGCCCCGCAATGGTCGGCTTTGCTCGCCATCACCGACGAAGGCCTTGCGGCAGCCGGCAAACCGGCCCTCGCCCAGGCCCAAGCAAGGCTCTACACGCTGCCGGCCAATGCCTTTCACGATGTCACTAGCGGCAACAATGGCACCTACGCCACGGGCGTCGGCTACGACGCAGTGACTGGTCTCGGCAGTCCGGTGGCAAACGTGTTGATCGAAGATCTCATCAACGGCACGACCGGCAGCCCGACGGGCGTGTCGCGGCTGCGAACGTACAACTTCGGCTTCCAGGGCGGGTCCGCGGCAATCGTGAATTACACCGCCGTCGGACCGGTTTACGGCCAGTTCGCTTCGACCGCCGAGTCCGAGCCGATGGCAGGAAGCTATCCGCTGTTGCCACAGTTTCTCGGATCTGCAAGCGCGTCGCAGAATAGTGCGTCCAGCATTGCCAAATCACTTGTCGCATCGCCGGCCAGCTTTCCGACGACCACACCCGCTTCGGGCGACGACTCCAACGACACCGGCGCGCAATCGCCGACGGATACTTCCAGCGATGGTGCATTCGACAGCACAAACGACAGTACAACCGGCAGTGCGACTTTCGCCATGCCTGGCCCGGTCGACGATTCGCCGGACCTCTCGAAAGCGATCGACCGGCTCGAAACAGTCCCGGACGACTACATTCCGCAGCCGCCCATTCCGCATTGGGGCAATCCGCAGCCGCCGGGCGACGGGCGTTCGCAAATCGGCAGCGATGCCGGCGCCTTGGTGTGAGCCGCCGGCACGCTGAATCGTTTTTCGAGCTTGCGCGTGCCGCAGTCGGGACAAGCCGGCGGCTCCGAATCGCGCACCAGCAGTTCGAATTCGTGACCGCACTTTCCGCAGGTGTATTCGTAGATCGGCATTTGAACTCCTCTGAGAACTGTTTCTGCAATTCTACAATACTGGCCCGGATCGCTGTCGATCGCGGAGCGGTTGGGTGCCATACCCATGGCTAGGCGTTTATTGTAGCAGGCACACTCCGTGTGCCGTCTGCGCCGCTCTTTAGGCAGCTCGCTGTGTTGCGCGGACGGCACACGGAGTGTGCCTGCTACGTTGGCGCTTAATTGTCAAACTGCATGAGGCGCCAGTCGGCACAACGGCGGCGTGGCATTCCGCGGCGATCGCGGAGCGGTTGGGTGCCATGCCCATGGCTTTGCGTTTATTGTAGCAGGCACACTCCGTGTGCCGTCTGCGCTGCTCTTTGGGCAGCCCGCTGTGTTGCGCGGACGGCACACGGAGTGTGCCTGCTACGTTGGCGCTTAATTGTCAAACTGCATGAGGCGCCAGTCGGCCGTCGGCGCAACGGCGGCGTGGCATTCCGCGGCGACGCATCTTATCATGGAAGGCCGATTCGCAAATCGTCGCGGCCGACCATTCCAGCTATGAGCACGGCAATCGCACAACCGACGCTTTCCGCCCGACCGCCGCGTGTGGCGTCGATCGACGCATATCGCGGATTGGTGATGTTCTTGATGATGGCCGAGGTGCTAAAGTTGGCGGAAGTTTCCAAGGCCTTGCCGGCTAGCGGATTTTGGGCTTTCTTGGCACACCATCAAACCCATTCCGAATGGATCGGTTGCTCGCTGCACGATCTGATCCAGCCTTCGTTCTCGTTTCTCGTCGGCGTCGCGCTGCCGTTTTCGATTGCCAGCCGGCAGGCTCGCGGGCAATCGACGCTGCGGATGTCGCTGCACGCTTTTTGGCGGGCATTCATCCTCATCGCGATTGGCGTGTTGTTGCGCAGCATCGGCAAGTCGCAAACCTATTTCACCTTCGAAGACACGCTCAGCCAGATCGGTCTCGGCTACGGTTTTTTGTTTCTACTCGGCTTCCGGCCGATGCGCGAGCAGTGGCTGGCGCTCGCGCTGATTCTGGTCGGCTATTGGGCCGCATTCGCGCTCTATCCGCTGCCGCCCGCCGATTTTGATTACGCCAAGGTCGGCGTCTCCAGCGCGTGGCTCGAGCAACATGGCCTGTCGGGCTTCGCCATCCACTGGAACAAGAACAGCAACTTCGCTTGGGCCTTCGATCGCTGGTTTTTGAATCTCTTTCCACGCAAAGAGCCGTTTGTCGACAACGTGGGCGGCTACGCCACGCTGAGCTTCGTCCCCACGCTGGGCACGATGATCTTGGGCCTGATCTCGGGCAAGGTGCTGCGCAGCGAGCGCGGCCCCTGGCAGAAAGTGCGTTGGCTGGCGATCGCCGGCATCGTGTCGCTGGCGGCTGGTTGGGGGCTCGGAGCGGCGGGCATCTGCCCGGTTGTAAAACGCATTTGGACGCCGAGTTGGACACTGTTTAGCGGCGGCTGGAGTTTCTTGTTCCTGGCCGGCTTCTATTGCTTGCTCGACATCGTCGCTAGCCGGCGATGGCAGCGGGCCTGGGCGTTTCCGCTGATGGTCGTGGGGGCGAATTCGATCGGCGCCTACTGCATGGCGCATTTGTTTCCGAACTTCATCGGCAGCGCGTTGAAAACGCATCTCGGCCAAGACTTTTTCGCCTGCTTCGGCCCCGAATACGAACCATTCTTGTTGGGCGCGGCCGTGCTGTTCGTCGAATGGCTGATCCTGTTGGCCATGTATCGCAAGAAGATCTTTTTGAAAATCTGATGCGCCGCCCAGGGGAATAGCGCTTCTTCCTCGAGCCCGGCGGCCCGTCCACGCAAAATTGAGAGGTGCCATGTCTCATGGGCGGCAAGGCGCTAGCCGCGGTTGTTCAAAGCGGCGATTTATTCTTGGAACATTTTTGAATCACCGATACGGCGACCCCGACGCATTGCCG
This sequence comes from Pirellulales bacterium, assembly GCA_036267355.1. Classification (NCBI taxonomy): domain Bacteria; kingdom Pseudomonadati; phylum Planctomycetota; class Planctomycetia; order Pirellulales; species Pirellulales bacterium. The sequence goes on from DATAWG010000002.1 coordinate 8,575, forward strand.
CGTGATCGAACTGAGCTTGATGAAGAGCATGCGCGGATAGGTGGGCGTTTCGCCGCGGACAGCGCCTTCATCGACGCGGAGGGCGATGTTTCTTCGGAGTTTCGGTGGCACCGGCTGGCTGCCCTCCGGCGCCTTCCTTCCGATGCATCGCGCGCCTGGACCGCGGTGGAATCGGCTTTGGCGATCACCAGAAAACCGGCAATAAGGCATTCCCAGCTTAGAAGTTGAATTCCAGGCCGCGGCGGCGCAACTCCGCGATCAATTCCGGCGTCGAGGTGTATTGCACGGCATCGAAGCCCGCTTCGCGCGCGGCGGCGACGTGGCCCGGCATGTCGTCGCAGAAGAAAATTTCGCGCGCGGGAACTCCGGCCAACTCCGCCGCGGCCCGGTAGATCTTTGGCTCGGGCTTGAGCGCTCCAATCTCGTAGCTCAACGCCCGCACGGCAAATGCGTGGGGCAAGACGCCGTAGCCGCGGCTGCAAAGAAAATCCCAATGACACGGGCTGGTGTTCGATAGGATTCCGAGCCGGATGCCGGCATCTTCCAATGCGGCGATGATCGGCAGAATCGAATAGTTGATCTGAAAAATGTCGGACTTGGCAACCAGCAGGGCTTCGTAGTTCGGCTTCGTGCCGGTGGCGGCACAAAACGCTTCGTAAAACTCGCGGCTGGAGATTTCGCCACGCTCGTAGCGATCGTTGAGCGGCGACTGGAATACCACCGCCTCGACGCGCGCCGGCTCGAGCCCCGCGACGGCCGCCATCTGCCGGCAGGCCTTTTGGCGGTCGAAAAACGCAACAACGTTGCCCAAATCGAAATAGATGAACATGGGTCGCTAGCGTGGCGATCGATTGCGGTTCGCGGGGGCGTGGATGAATTGAAATTACGTCTGTCGCGGTCGGGTTCGGCCGTGGAAGCCGGGGGCCTTCATAGGATAGAATGATCCGGCGTCGAGGTAAACCCGGCCGGCCCACGGTTGCTGGTCGGCTTGGCGCGCCCCGGGGCGGACGGCACACGGAAGCGTGCCTGCTACGTTCCTGACCCCTCACCCCCACCCTCTCCCTCTCCCTCACCCTTCCCCCCGCATGCCCAATCCATTGAACAAGTATAGTTCGCGCATCACGCAATCGAAATCGCAAGGCGGATCGCAGGCGATGCTCTATGCCACCGGCCTCAGCGAGGCCGATATGGCCAAGGCCCAGGTCGGCATCGTCAGCAATTGGTTCGAGGGCAATCCTTGCAACATGCACCTCGATAAACTCGCAGCCCGGGTGAAAGAAAGCGTCGTGGCGACCGGGCTGGTCGGCATGCGGTTTGGCACGATCGGCGTCAGCGACGGCATGTCGATGGGCACGGAGGGAATGAGCTACTCGCTCCAATCGCGCGATCTGATCGCCGACTCGATCGAAACCGTCGTCGAAGCCCAATGGTACGACGCGCTTGTGGCGCTGCCCGGCTGCGACAAGAACATGCCGGGTTGCCTGATGGCTATGGGCCGGTTGAATCGGCCGGCGTTGATGGTTTACGGCGGCACGATTCGGGCGGGCCATCTCAACGGCGCGGCCCTCGATATCGTCTCGGCGTTTCAATGTTATGGCGAATATGTCGCGGGAAAACTCGACGACCAGCAGCGACAGGAAATCGTGCGGCATGCGTGTCCCGGTGCCGGCGCGTGCGGCGGAATGTATACGGCCAACACGATGGCCACGGCCATCGAAGGCCTCGGAATGTCGTTGCCGTATAGCTCTTCGACGCCGGCCGAAGATCCGCGAAAAATGCAGGAGTGTTTCGCCGCCGGAGCGGCAATCCGCCGGCTGTTGGAATTAGACCTCAAACCGCGCGACATCATGACCCGCCGAGCGTTTGAAAACGCGATGGTGCTGGTCATGGCGCTCGGCGGTTCGACGAACGCCGTACTGCATCTGCTTGCGATGGCGCGCGCCGTCGAGGTGCCGCTCGAATTGGCCGATTTCCAGCGCACCAGCAACCGGGTTCCGTATCTGGCCGATCTGAAGCCGAGCGGGAAATATGTGCAAGAGGACCTGCACGGAATCGGCGGCACGCCGGCGGTGATGAAATATCTGCTCGAAAAGGGACTGTTGGAGGGCGATTGCCGCACCGTCACCGGTCGCACCGTCGCCGAAAATCTCGCCGAAGTGCCGGGCCTTGCCGAAGGACAATCGATCATCCATCCGCTGGAAAAACCGCTCAAGCCGACCGGCCACATCCGCATCCTGCACGGCAACCTGGCTCCCGACGGCGCGGTGGCGAAAATCACCGGCAAGGAAGGGGAACGATTCGCCGGGCCGGCCCGCGTGTTCGATTCCGAGGAAGCGATGCTCGCGGCAGTCGAAAATCATCAGGTCAAGAAAGGCGATGTGGTGGTGATCCGCTTCGAAGGACCGAAAGGGGGACCGGGCATGCCTGAGATGTTGACCCCCACGTCGGTCTTGATGGGAGCCGGCTTGGGCAAGGATGTCGCACTGCTGACCGACGGCCGATTTTCCGGCGGCTCGCATGGTTTTCTGGTCGGCCATATCACGCCCGAGGCCCAAGAAGGGGGCCCACTCGGCCTGCTGCGCGACGGCGATCCGATTGTCATCGATTCCGAAAAGAACTCGCTCGCCGTCGAAATTGACGCCGGCGAATTGGCGGCCCGCCGCGCGGCCTGGAAAGCGCCGCCCTACAAATCGAAGCGCGGCACGCTCTATAAATACATCAAAAACGTTCGCAGCGCCTCGGAAGGCTGCGTGACGGACGAGTAGCAGACTGTGAGGCTTGAGGGCCGTGAGGCTTGAGGGCCGTGAGGCTTGACGTTCGGGGGCACGCACGCTCCCATTCGCAGTCGTCACAGCAGCCGTCAACCCATCTCCACATCGATGCCGCGCGAGCTTGTCAATTCGATCGACGACCCGCGATTGGAGGCGTATCGAAATCTGAAAGACACGAACCGCACGCGCTGGACAGGCCGATTCATCGCCGAAGGGGAAAAGCTTGTCCGGCGACTGTTCGCCAGCGATTTCGCCATCGAATCGGTGCTGCTGAGCGATCGGTTCGAACGGCAACTCGGGCGGTGGGTGGCGCCGGAATCGCGGCTGTTCGTCGTGCCCGACGCGCTGGTCGAATCGCTCGTGGGGTTCAACTTTCATCGGGGCATCCTGGCTTGCGGACGGCGAAAACCCGCCCCGCGGCTCGACCAGCTCGCTCCACTCGGCGGCCGGACGACGCTTGTCGTTTGTCCGAATGTGCAGGATCCAGAGAATCTCGGCGGCATCCTGCGGATCTGTGCGGCATTGGGGGGCGACGCGGTGATCGTAGGCTCGGCGGCGGCTGACCCATTTTCGCGCCGCGTGTTGCGGGTTTCGATGGGAGCGGCACTGCGCGTGCCCGTGCGTCAATCGACCAATGTTGCCGAGGATTTGCGCGAGCTTGCCGGGCCGCTGGGCGTGCAGTTGGCGGCGACGGTGCTCGATCCGACGGCCGAGCCGCTTGCCCAGGCAACGCGGCCAGAACGATTTGCTCTGCTATTGGGAAGCGAGGGACACGGCCTCTCGGCCGAGTTGGTCGAATTGTGCCAGCGGAAAATCACGATTCCGATGCAAGCCGGAACGGATTCGCTGAATGTCGCCGTGACCGCGGGAATTTTGCTGCACCACTTTGCCTGCCGCGGCATCTAAGAGCGGGGGCAGTGTGAAGGGCCCCGCCAACGTGGCATCGGCCGACAATCCGCACGTGTACCACAGACGCCGGGAGTCTACTAAGCGACGCCAAGCGAACCCCCACGTGTGCCACTAGCGAGCGCAGTCGACCAGTGCGAGCCGCCCCAAGGGGTTCCACCACAACCTTCGCCCCCCATCACCACTTTCGTTCCGGTCGCGGGCCGCCAAGCGGCGCGTGGCCGAGTGGCGTGTGCACGGCGCCGGTGCGTTCGAGTTGACTCGAAAACACGACGATTTCGTCGACATACATCTCGCCGGCAGAAAAATCGGCGTGGTGTCGCACCAGTTCGGCCAATTCGTCCAAGCCCATCGAACCGTCGCGGACTCTGCCGAGCGTCAGATGCGGCTTGAATTGCCGTGCTTCGGGGCGAAAACCAAGCTGGGCCAAGTCGCGCTCGAGCGCCGCTTGCAACTCGATGAGCGCCGCGGCTCCATCGCCGACACCCAGCCAGAGCGTTCGCGGCCGGCCCGACGATGGAAATGCGCCGCAATGCGAGATTTCCAAATCGAACGGCGAGAACGGGGCCACTGCTTTTGTCACGCATTCGCAAACGGCCGCGATTTCAGTGTCCGGCACATCGCCCAGGAAGTTCAGCGTCCAGTGCATTGTTTCCGTGTCGGCCCAGCGCACCTTGGCCCCGCTCGCCTTCAGGCGCTCGAGCAGCGCGGCGGCGCGATGGCGAATTTCCGACGGTGTTTCAACCGCCACGAATGTGCGGAAGACGGACATGGGGAGAAAGGCTGTGAGGCTTGAGGCTTGAGGCTTGAGGACGAGGCACAGAGGAGCGCTCAAAAGCTCATCATCTGGTGGTATTGGGTCATGCGGCGATTGATATCGGTTCGCGAAATCTGTTGCAGCCGGTCGAGGCTGAAATCCTCGACCGTAAAGCTGGCGACGACGATGCCGTAGGCCATGGCCTGCTTGAGGGTTGCCGGATTGAAATTCCCCCGCTCGGTGAGGTATCCCATCATCGCCCCCGCGAAAGTATCGCCGGCCCCGGTCGGATCGACGACATCGGGCGTGGGAAACGCGGGCAGCACGTACATATCGTGCTCGCCGAAAAACATCGCTCCGTGCTCCCCCTTCTTGATGATCACGAACTTCGGCCCCATCTTGCGGACCGCATGCCCGGCCCGGACGAGATTCTCTTCGCCCGCGAGCAGCTTTGCTTCGCTATCGTTGAGCACCAGGCCATTGAGCCGCCGCATCACGCGCAGCAATTCGTCGCGCTGAACGTTGATCCACAGATCCATCGTATCGGCGACGACGAGCAGCGGCGCATCGATCTGATCGAGCACTTTGGATTGAAGTGTCGGAGTGCCATTGGCGAGGAACAGAAATTTTGCCCGCCGCAAATCGGGCGAAAGCACGGGATCGAACGTTTCCAGCACATTCAGATGCACTTCGAGCGTTTCGCGATCGTTCATGTTCGGCAAATATTTGCCGCGCCAACGAAACGTCTTGCCGCCGGGAATGACTTGCAGGCCGGCCGTGTCGATGCCGCGGTCGTGGAGAAGCCGGGTGTGCTCGACGGGCCAATCCTCGCCGACCGCGCCGAGCAGCCGCACGTCGGAAAAGAACCGCGCTGCATAAGAGAAAAACACCGCCGAGCCGCCGAGCACATTGTCACGGCGGCGCGTGGGTGTTTCGACGCTATCGAGCGCCACCGAGCCGACAACCAACAGCGACATGGATTCTTTCCTTCAAGATCGACGATGATTTGTGCGGCAAGCGGACGTCTTCAATTGGTCAGACTTTCCAGCCTGACATTCCTCGGGCTTCGTCAGCCTAGAAAGGCTGACCTACGGCAAACCGCACCACTACCCAGCCGTTGCGACGCTTCCGGTTTAACTCGCTCGGATGCTATTATGCACCTTGCTCCGATCTTTTAGTATCCCTGCGGGCGTAGGAGATCGACAACCGGATGCTGAATTCATGGCAATGCGCGGTTGTTTCCACGGTGCGGGTGGGGATGCTATTTTGCGCCGCCGCGATTCTCGCACTTATTCCGACTTGGTCGCTTGCGGACGAATTCGTTCCCGATGATTTTCCGCGGTTCGTCGTGCCGGGCCACGACGGCGAGATGGCGCTGTTGCGCGAGTTGTTTTGGCACCACTACAAATCGGCCGGCCCGTTGATCCCTGTTTGGGACGCCTGGATGCCGATGAGCACGCTTTGGCCGGTTCGCGGCGATGGAGCCGAGTTGCAATCGATGCGCGGCCGCTGGGCCGCGGCGCTCGCCGGACGCGTGTTCGACGCCGAGGGCTACGTCAGCAGTCAACAGCACGACGGGCCGGCGCACGCCGAGGGCTGGCCGTTTCCAACCTGGATGCAGGCCGGCGGAATCGGTTGGCATTTCGCGCCGATCGGCGTGCCGGGCTACGAGGCTCCGCACGCGACATCCGACGGCTGGCATCTGACGGGCGCGCATGGCAGCCCGCTTCGCGAAAACGGCTGGCCGATCGAAATCACCGCAGCCGCCGGCGGTAGCGTAACGCTCGAGCCGCCGCAATTCGCAATCGATGCGCGCATCGCACCCTGGCTCCGGCTCAATTGGTGGGCCACCGGACTGGAAGGCGCGCGGTGTTCCATCGAGTGGACGACGAGCAAATCGCCTGGCTTCGGCCCCGACCGGCATGTCGAGTTTGCTGTCGCCGAGGGAAACCTCTCGCACCGCGAAACCCGAACGATGATTCCGGTGTACCGGCTCGCCGGTTGGAACGGCACGATCACGGACTTGCGGATCGGTTTCAAAATGCCGGATTCCAAGAAGCCCTCTGGCCAGCCGTCGCCGCGGATCGTGATCAAATCGTTTCACACGGCGTGCGACAGCCGGCACAACATCAACGATTCCAACTTCATCCGCGGAGCGCACGACTATTTCATGTGGACGGCCGACGTCGATTTCCTTCGCAGCCAAATCGGCCGGATTCGCACCGCAATGCGATTCAATACGCACGAATTTCAAACGCGGCAGCGAAAATGTATCTACACGACCTGGCCAGGCCACGAAGGCCGTAGCGGAGTGCGATATGCCGAGGGGCGCGTCGGGGGCCCGCCGAACATCGTTCGCGGCGAAGGAATCGGCAGCAACTATTGGGACTTGTTGCCGTTCGGCGGGGAAGACGCGCTGGCGACAATCTATTACTACGATTCGGTTCTCGATCTTGCTGAGCTGGAAGAGCAAATCGCCGCGCACCCGCAATGGAAAATCGTGGCAACAGATGCACGCGATGCGCCCTTCGATCCCGCCGACCTGCGTCGCCATGCGAAGGAAGTACGGGATTACGGCACGCAGCGATTCTGGAATCAATCCACTGGCCGATTCGGCACCGTCGATCTCGACGGCATGATGCACGACTACGGCTTCACGTTCCTGAACAACGAAGCGGTGTACTACAATTTCGCCACCCGCGAGCAAGCGAAATCGATCCACGCCTGGCTCAGCGGCCGGCGGATCGTCGACGGCGATACCGCCACCGGAGCCGACATCTACCATTGGCGCTTCGGCCCGCGCAGCACGACCCGGCGAAATCTCGATTATTATTTTTGGGGCTGGAGCAATCCCGCGTCGGTGCCGTGGGGCAACCAGGTTCAAGACGGCGGAGCGGTGCTCGGTTTCTCGTTCCACGACCTGATGGCCCGACTAAAAACGGCCGGGGCGGACGATGCGGCCGGGCGATTGCGCGAAATTCTCGCTTGGTACGCCGATGTCCGATCCGCGGGCGGCTATCGCGAATACTATCGCCATCCGGGGCGGGGAACGTTGCAAGGGGGCAACGTCGCCGGCGGAATTGGGGTCGATCGGGAATTCTTCGAATCGATCCTCGTGCCGCAGGTGATGCTGTACGGCTTTCTTGGCGTGCGGCCCACCACGAGCGGCTGCGACATCAACCCGCAATTGCCCCACGACTGGCCCGAGTTGACGATCACGCGGATCCATTTGCACGATCACGTGCTCGATATTCATGCCGCGCCCGGTCGGATCGACATCAGCGACCACACGCCGGCCGCGGCCCCATTGCAATTCGACATTCCTGCCAGGTGGCGGCTCACGGTTTTGAAGCAGCCCTGACCGAAGCGAATCCAGCTGACGGCGGATGCCGCTGCCGCTTTGTCCGATGGGTTCGACACTGCTGGCTTGTACGGCGGACGGCATCCGGCATGCCGGCGCTGCTCTTGCGAAAGCGTTTCAATTGAATACAATGCACGTAGCGGGAACGAACACTTGGTTTTTCGGCAAGAGGTGAGCTTTGTTGACCGAAAAAGAAGTATCGAAAAGCTGGCGAACGCTGTTCAAGGGCTCGGAACTTCGCGACGACGACTTCTCGAAAGCCGAAGCGCTGTTGGACGAGTTGCGGGCCGAAAGCCCACTGCGTCATCGCCTTAGCACCGAGTTGGAAGAACTGCGAAAAATCGCAATGTCCAACCGTTGAGAAAAGAAGGGCCATGGCAGCATGGCCAGTTTCGGCGAGCGGGGGCTCGACCGGTTGTGCAACTGTCGACTTTCGACAGATTGCTCAGTGGTGGCAGCGCGCCAACTATATATCTTGGGCTCGATTGAGGCTCCCGGCCACTTCGGCGATCAGGGCATAAGCATCGGCCAAAAAATAACTTCTCCATCGATCCCACCCCTTGCGGGAAAGAGCGGAAGTTGTTTTTCGGCCGAGCCTAAGTGCCTTTGCAGCTCCTTGGAGTTCAACTCCAGGCTGCCCGCGCGAAGCCCAGCCCCAATCCATTTTGGCGACATGCGATCAATGTCGCACACGGGCAACTATCGGTTGACCTCGATGCCGACGTTGATGCCGTTGGCGAAGAAGTGTTCCTTGTCGGCGCCGTTCGAGATGCCGGAGTCCGGCAAGACGTATTCGAGCCGATTGGCCGCCCGACCGACGCCGGTGACCAGCAGGGCCGTGTAGCCGGCGGTGAGCGACACGTTCGACGTTACCTTGTATTGGGCATTGAGCCGCAATTCACCCAAGGGGGCGAATGTCACGTTGTCTTTGGTGCCGTGAAACGTGTCGAGCGGCTGGTTGGGGATGCCGATCCCGACGGTTTGCGCGCCGACACCCGTGACAACATCCGTGCTGCCGCTGCCGGAATAGCCGAACAAGGTCGCTTCTTGAAAGTTGGCGCCGATCATCGCTCGCAAGTCGGCTCCGATCACCACGCGATCATCTTCGTGCTGCCAGCTTAATCCGATTTGCGGACCGACGACGTTATTGTTGATGCCGAGGTCGTACGAGTTAGGCGCAGCGGTGGTTTCCAGCGTTTCGGTGGCGCTGACCGTTACATCGCCACCGAGCGTTTCGGCTTCGATGTCGTAACGGTCGTGGAGCTGGAAGAACCTTGCACCGTACATGAATGTCCACACGCCGCCGTCGTGCGATACCGCGTAGCGAAGGGTCCGCATCAATTCAATGCCGGTCATGCGCGTGGTGTTGCTGACGATGATCGAAGAATAGGTCGGTGTCGAGTTCTCCACGAATTGCGCCGTCGACGCCCCGCCGAAAGCAGGCTCGTTGTCGATGAAAAACACGGTGGTCGGCGTGGCCGAATTGAGCGTGTTGAACTGTGTATTCGTCTTCAGGATGCTGGTGAGCCATCCCTTGTCGTCATCCTGCATGTAGCCGATGTCGAAGCGGTTGCCCCAGACGAAGCGGGCCTTCATGAAGCCGGTGTCGAGGTCGTTCACAGATCCGAAACCCGCAGCCGTCGCGGGGTCGCCGATGACCGTCGTCGACGGCTGGTGCAGCGACCAATAGAGCCGTTCGTATTGAAAGAATGGCCCGTAGTTTGGCTCGGGATAATTGCCGATGTTCGTGAGATCGGGCGGACGGAAGAATTGGGCATCGGCCACGTTCCCTTGTTGCACCGGGCCAATCGGCTGGATTTGTAGATATTCGCCCGTCTGGTTATTATCCTCGGCCGGCATGCGCTGCGGGGGCGGCTCTTGAGCCCAAGCGACCCCGGCTCCGCCTAAGAGCACCGCCATGCCCACCAACCACGACTGCAAGAAGTTGCGTTCCATGTTTTTCAATCCACCGGGGCTGCTCGAAAATGTCCGCGCAAGCTCCCCACAAATGCACCTGTATTGTGGGATGTGACGGTAGTATCGGTCATGCTAGTCGCGCTAGTTGAGTAAGAACGGCAAGGGATACCGAAAATAACGATCGTCCGGCCGTCTGCCAGCGGTTTAGGTAAGATGCCGTGACCCAGGCGATCGCGCGCAAAGCGAGTTCGCGGCTTCTCCGCGAGGAGGAAATGTCCGCTTGCGGTTTGGCGCGTGCTGACACGACGCGCGAGCGGCCTTCTACGCTGCCGCCATTTGAAGCTTGGGCAATGCCGCCGCTCGCGCGCCGCGAATGCCATCGAACTGCCCTTGTCCGGCCGTAGGGCCATTGCTACTATCCCGCCCGATTTTCCTCTTCTGTCGCGCCCGGTCGGTTGCCGGGATTGCAGGGCTTTATTTCGGAGAGTGCCATGCGGGGCGTTTCCGCAGGCTGCGCGATCGCTCTTCTGGCCGGCCTGATTCAGGCTGGTTGCGCTCAAAATCCATACGCCCTTCAGAGCCAAATCACGACGCTTCAGCAGCAACAGACGGCCCTGGTGCAGCGCGATCAAGAAATCCAAAGCCGCGCTAGCACTCTCGATCAAGACAACCAAGATCTGCACACGCAACTGGCCCAAGAGCAACGCCAAGCGCGGCTCTATCAGGACCAGTCCGTCGCATTGCGCGAACAGCTTGCCAGCACGACGGCCCTGTTGGCCCAGTCGCAGCAGGATAAGCAATTGGTCGAGCGCAATGCCCAAGCAATCGTCGCGTCGACGAAGCGTCGAGCCGGCGTCACGATTACGCCCAACAGCAGCCTTGCCAAAAATCTGCCGGCGTTGAATCTACCGGGCGTCTTCGTACGGCAAGATGGCGACGTGGTGCGGATCGAGATCTCGGGCGATCAGATCTTCGAGCCGGGAGGGGCCCAATTGCGAGCCGATTCCGCGAACCTGCTCGATGCCGTCGCGGCTGAGATCGAGCGAACCTATCCGGAGCAGATCATCGGCATCGAAGGACACACCGACAACGATCCACCCCCACCGCCCTGGGCTTCGCCGCATCAATTCACGATGGGACGCGCGATGGCCGTGTTCGATTATCTATCCACTCGAACCCATTTGAGACCGAACCAATTGTTCCTGGTTGGCCACGGCGCCAACCATCCGGTGGTGAGCAACGCCACCCTGGCCGGCAAGGCCCGCAACCGGCGGATCGAATTGGTCGTGTACCCCGACCGAATCGGCCAATAAGAACAGAGAGCTGGCGCGTTGGGGCAATCTTGGGCAAGCGCCAGCCGTTTCCCGGTCGTCCGCTGTCGTTAACTCTTGCGTTCCGCCAAGCCTAGATTGGCGACGACCACATCGCAGCCAGGCGTCATCTTGCGGATCTTTTCGACGAACAGCGAGCGTTCGGAGGCGGTCGACTTCTTGAGCCGCCGCTTCACGATCTCCAGCTTCTTGCGGCGATGACGACGACGCTTGATTTCCTGCTTGCGGTCGCTGATTCCACCCACGTGGCACACTCCCGGGTTAATGGTACGGCAACTCGATTCGCGCCCGCCTGACTGCAAGCAGGGCGGAACTTCCTTGCGAGCGCCGCGAGCTCGCGAATTCTTGCTTTTGCAAGCCAGTCTTTGTAGCAACCGGGCCCGCATGCGTCAATCCGCCGGCAACGGAGGCGGTAGGTACGTCTTCAAGTAGGTCAGGCTTTCCAGCCTGACATCCCTCGACTCCGTCAGCCTAGAAAGGCTGACCTACGGCAAACTGTACCACTACCACAACGGAGCGAACGAAGCCGCAGCGCCAGCGACGCCGAAGAAAGCGGTTTGAAACAACGAGGTTTGGAAGCGCGGGCGATTATTTGCCGGCGGCGTTCGGAGCCGCGGCACCCGTGGTCGATGGATCGGGAGCCGTTTCGGCTGCACCGTTCGCATCGGCGCCGGCATCTTGCGGATCGGCAGCTTGCATGGCCGGTTCGGGAACATTGGCCACCATCACCTCGTCGATCCCGTCGAAGCCGAGTTCCTCGTTGAGCCGTTCTTGGAAGCGGCTCTTGAGCCGAATGAATCGCGGATCGGCAAAATCGGAAGCCCGCGTCAGCCGCATCGAATCTTCGATCGCGGCTTGCAGGTCTTTTTCTCGGTCGTGGATTTCGCGAAATCGGGCCGGATCAAGTTTTTTGGCGAGATGCAGCGTGACGGTGAATTGCCCGTGCTTGAGTTGCTTGTCGCGGGGGTTGACGCGGTTGTATTCGAAGGCCCCGAGCACCATTTGCAGATTCGGCTTGGCAGGCTTCGGCGCGGGGGCTCGCACGCGGAGAAAATAGAATGCCCCCAGGTTGATCGCGATTACAACCGCCGCCGCGACGGCCAAATACTTAGGATTGAGGAGCTTGGCCCAGAGGGGCGCGCTCGCGGCCGCGTTCGAATCTCGTGCCGCCGCAGCGCGGACGGCGGGACGTGGAACTACTGCGTTCGGATTCGTTTTCAAATCCGATTTCGGATCCGTCTTCGGATGGGGCGAATGTGCGGCCGAGCCAGGGGCCCGGCGGTCGGGATTCGCCGAATGCGAATCGGGATTCGGCGATTTTTTGTCCGTTTCCATAGCGTCTATCCAAGGCTTCGATTGCGCGTCAAATGCCGCTAGAAAAGAATAGCTTGCGGTCGGTCAGGCTTTCCAGCCTGAGATTCCTCGGGCTTCGTCAGCCTAGCAAGGCGGACCTACGGCAAACCGTACCGCCGGGCGCCACTGGCACGACACGCGTCGTCGGCGTCGCGGCCACCGGTTTCCTTTTCCTCTGGCTCGACTTTCGCGAAGGTCATAAAATAGGGATCGCTGGCATCCGGCGAATTGCCCCATTTTTCCTCTCTTTCCGATTGTTCCGTCTTTTCGGCCTTCATGTCGTACAACTCGTTCAAACGCGCGCTGGGTGAGACGAGTTTGGAGCGGAAGTGCCGTTTTCTATTCGGATTTTGCCTGCTGGTGCTGATTGCCGGCAGCTTCTGGTGGTACGGCAGCCGCACCGAAAAACTGGTCTACGCCCAAAGCCCAAATAATGCCCAATACCTCGTCGACGCGGTCATGCTGCAAAGGCATTGGAACGCCGAGGGGCGAGACATCACGCAGAGTTCCCGCGATTTCATCAATTCGACCGCGAAAATCCTGCAAACGCATCAAGAATATCAATCGCGGATTCTGATCCCCGATGCGGCGAATCCCGAAAACCAGCCCAAAACCGCCACCGAACGCGAGGTGCTCGACTACTTCATTCATGAAGTCCGCCCCAGCGACGCCGCCTTGGCCGGACCGCCAGAATGGCGCGACGATCGCACGTCGGACAAGGAATATCATTATTTTCAAGCGGTCCGGTTGCAGAAAGATTGCATGCGCTGCCACTTTTCATTGAGCCAGCATGTCGTGCTCGGAACGGCCGGGTTGCCGGCGCCGCCGCCGCCGGTTCCGGGCGATCTCATGGCCGTGGTCGAGGTGACGCAGCCCGATGCCGCAACGCAAACTGCGCTTGCCCGGAATCGGGCGATTTTCATCACCACGGCCCTGGTCACCGTTTTCATGGCCATGATCGCCTCGTATGTGATCGTGCGCTACGTGATCGTCAAGCCACTCAAGCACCTGCGCAACGTCAGCGATGAGGTGAGCCGCGGCAATATCGATGCCCGGGCGGAAATTCACACCGCCGATGAATTCGAGGAGCTAGGCGTCGCGTTCAATAAAATGCTTCGTCATCTCGTGGCCGTGCAAGACGAGCTGCGCAGCGTGAACACGAATCTCGACACGAAAGTCGACGAGTTGGCGCAGGCCAACATGCGGCTCTACGAATTGAACCGCCTGAAAAGCGATTTCCTGGCCACGATGAGCCACGAGCTGCGCACCCCGCTCAACAGCATCATCGGATTCAGCGATGTGCTCAATTCGATCAAATCGCTTGACGAAAAGCAGCATCGCTACGTGCAAAACATCCAGAAATCGGGCCGCGTGCTGCTCGACATGATCAACGACATCCTCGATCTGGCGAAAATCGAAAGCGGCAAGATGGAACTTCGCCTCAGCGAATTTCGCATCGAAGACGCGATCGCCGCGCAATGCGACATGGCCCGGCCGCTGTCGGAGCGGAAGAATATCGATCTCGAAGTCGAGGTTGAGCCCAATCTGCCAGAGTTGTTCCAAGACCAGGGCAAAGTGCAGCAGGTGCTGAACAACCTGCTCTCGAATGCGATCAAGTTCACGCCCGAGGGAGGGCGAATCGTTGTCAGCGGCCATCGCGAACGATGGAGCGATCGCGACCAACTGGCGATTACCGTTGCCGATACGGGCGTCGGGATCGCCGAAGAAGATCAGGTGGCGATCTTCGAAAAATTCCGTCAGGGCAAAACCGCTCTCGCCGGCGGCGACGCCATGACGCGCGAATATTCCGGCACCGGGCTCGGACTGTCGATCGTCAAGGAACTGTGCAAATTGATGGGCGGCGAAGTTTCGCTCGCCAGCGAATTGGGAAAGGGAAGCACGTTCACCGTGCGGCTGCCGTGGATTCGGGCCGATCAGCCCCGCATGGATTCGCCGCTGGCGGAAAACATCGACGAACTGCTCCGGCCGCGGCGGGTGGAATTGCAGCGTTCGCTGGATCGCCCCGTGCCGGCAGCCCCAACCATCGACTCGCAGTCTTAGAGGCGAGGGGGTGAGTTAAAAAACCGAATTGACCGACCGCTTGCGCTTCCCTCGTCCCTCTTCCCTCGTCCCTCTTCCCTCGCCCCTGCCCATGCCCGATTCCCCTCCAAGCGATTCCCCTGCGTTGCCGCAAGTGCTGCTCTACACCGACGGAGCATGCAGCGGCAACCCAGGGCCCGGCGGATGGGCGTTTATTCTTCGGCACCCGGCTTCCGGAAAAGAAATGGAGCAATCCGGCGGTGAGGCGGTCACGACGAACAACCGCATGGAGCTGCTCTCGGTAATCCGCGGCCTGGAGGCGCTGCGGCGGCCCTCGGCCGTCGAATTGTTTACCGATAGTGAATATGTTCGCCAGGGCTTAAGCCAGTGGATGCCCAAGTGGAAGGCGAACGGCTGGCGGCGGAAGCCCAGCCCGTATTCGAAGGCCGACGGTATCAAAAATCTCGATCTCTGGAAGCAACTCGATGAGTTGATCGCCAAACACCAAATTAAATACACTCGCGTTGCGGGCCATAGCGGCCACCCCGAAAACGATCGCTGCGATGAATTGGCCGTGGCCGCGTATCAAACGTACAAGAGATAGGGTGAGGGGGTAGGATGAGGGGATAGGAAAGAGCGCGGGACACGCAGGAGCCCGCAGCGCTAGCAAGGGAATGCTAAGGCTTTGTCCCGAAGCTCGCCGACGGCACACTAGCCCGAAGCGTTAGCGAGGGAACCGCTGACAGACGGGACCGGCTTCGGCTGCTGGATCTGTGGGACGGTGTGAGACGATTCCTCGTCTGTTTCTGCGGTAACGACCCGGGCGAAAGCGCGGGCTTCGGACTATCGAGTTTCTAGCAGATGCCGCAGCGCCGGCCGCAGTGATTGCTCGGCCAGCAACGGTTCGCCGCGCAGTGCCGAAAGCACTTGCATCAGCCGCTCGCGCGGACCGAGGCGCGAGTCAAGAAACACGCACTTTCGCCCGCGAATTCGGCATACGCCGCCGTGTCCGTCGCCGATCAGCTCTTCGCGGATCTCGACCCCAAGCCGCTTGGCCACCTCGATCGCTTCAGCAAGAAGCTGCAGGCTGTCCAAAGAAGTCGCCTCTCTTTCCGTGCCTCTCGTCCCTCATCCCTCGCCTCTCGTCCCTAAGCAAAGCGATTGTAGCGGCTTGCATTTCAGTCACCAATCGCGAAACGACGATACCGTTCAATAGCGCTAAACCGCTGTTGCACAAAGGGTTAAGCCACGTCTTCTTGGTAAGCAAACCCGAATTCGCAACGGCGGCAAGCTTCGCGACTCGGGCGACATCGGTGCTTCCGTGCGGGTTGGCGAAGCCAGAAAAGCTTGGCACCATTTTACGATCACGATCCAGCGATTCATTGCATCTTGGAGCCTTCCATGTCGATCGTTCCGCAACACGCGTCCGGCCAATCGGGCAGTTTGGAAGAGCAAGTCGACATGCTCAAGCAACAGGTGGCTGCGCTGAAGCAGCAGCTCGCGCAGGCCCAAAAGCTGACCGCGCTCGGCGACTTGGTCGGCACCACCACCCACGAATTCAACAATGTGCTGATGACGGTGATCAATTATTCGAAGATCGGCCTGCGGCAGAAAGACGAGCCGACGCGCGACAAAGCATTCGAAAAAATCTTCGCCGCCGGCACTCGCGCCGCCAAGATCACCACCGGCATCCTTGCCTTTGCCCGCAATCGTTCGGGTTCCTTCGAACCCACCGATCTGGCGCGCGTGATCGACGACTCGCTGCTGCTCTTGGAACGGGAGATGTCGAAGTATCGCGTGCACGTCGAGAAGCAGATCGCGGCGGTTCCGCCGGCGTGGGCCAACGGCAATCAGATTCAGCAAGTGCTGCTCAACCTGCTGATCAACGCACGGCAAGCAATGCCCAGCGGCGGCCAGATTCTCGTGCGCCTCGGCTTCGATCCGGCGAGCCAAATGCTGGAACTGTTCGTGCGCGATAGCGGCAGCGGCATGGCGCCCGAAACACTGCGGCGAATATTCGATCCCTATTTCACGACCAAATCAGGCCCCGACGCGACCGGCAAAGGAGGCACGGGCCTGGGCCTGTCGATGTGCCGCGACATCATCGAGGCCCACCAAGGCCGCATCCGCGTGGAAAGTACGCCCGGCCGCGGCACCGCGTTCACGCTAAAGCTTCCTGCCGCACGGCCGGCCGCCGCCGTCTCCGGAATCGCCGCTTCAGCAACCGATCCGTCGTCTGCGGCTCGCGCGCAAGCCGAGCGTTCGGCGGCGGGCGCGAACAAGCGCGACCCTGCGAACAACGCTTGACGTGCGAACGCGTCGTTCGCGAATTCACACGGCGCGCGAAGCCCGAGAAACCACCGCGGCGATATGCCGAGATGGGTGTTGCAGATCGGCCGAGCATATATACTTGAATGTCGAGTTGCTCGGTTTTCGGATCCGCAAGCGTCGAGCCGGCCATGAAGTTGATTTTTCGTGTCATCGACGCAGCCGACACGCGGGCGTCGGGAGCTGGGGAGATCTACATTCAGCCGGCGGCCGGCGAATTTCAAAACCGTTGCGATCTGGCGAGCCTTGTTTTGGAGCAAGGACTGAAGTGCTTGCGGCACGGAACGGGCGTGGTCGACACGGCGATCGTCTCTGCCGAGCCGACCTTGGATGATCTTCTCGCCGCGACGTTTGTCATGGAGTTGCTCGCCGGCCGGGAATTGCCTCCCGGAGCCGCCTCGTTTGCCCGTTATGCGGCGCTGGTGCGCGAAGGACACATTCCCAGCAAGCTCCCCTTGGAAAGTTCGTTGGAAGGCTTGTTCTTGGCGATCCGGAATACCGACGGCGCCGATCTCACTCAGCAGCAGATCGCCACGCGGTTCGCGGCCCGATGGGAGCAGCTATCGCGACGAATCCTGCAAGCGGCCGCGGATGGACTGAACCCCTTTACCACGCCGTTGGTCGCCGAGGGATCGGAATTCGCCCGTGAACAGGCGTTCTTGGCACGCGATCACGAAGTTTACAAGCAGGATGTCGAACGCGGGCAGCAATGGGAAGTCTCGATTGCCGGCGGGCCGCCGCGCGGCCGCGCAATACGGCTCCGCGACCCCAAGAGCCTGCTCTTCAAGCAGTGGAGCCGGCGGGCGGAGTATTGCGGAGCCCATGATCCGTTCGTGTTTCTCGCGGTCGATTGGGGCAACCGGCACTGGGTCTTTTCGACCGACCCGGTGCAACGCGTCTCGATCAAGCCGTTGGCGGATGTGCTGCAAGCGGCGGAAGCCAAACTCGACGCCGACGCGGCCGCTCGAGATCCGTGGTTCGACGGCAAGCGATTCGACTATACGCTGGTTGCCGCGCCGCACCAGGGCACGAAGCTCGGCGAAGCCGATCTAATGGCGATCGTTCACGACTGGTGCGACGCGCCGCGACTGAAACGCCCGGGCTTTGCTCGCCACCAAACGGCCGTCGCCGCCGTATTCGTATGCTTGTTGGTCGGCGGGGGTTGGTGGTTCTTTCATCGCCCCGATTCGACGGGAAGCCCGCGCGGCGTCGAACCTTCGGTCGCTGTCGTCGCCGGACCGGGTTCCGGGGCAACAAACTCTCTCGGGGCGGCATCGGCGGCCGGCGCGCCGCGCGGAATCGAATTCCTGACCGTCAGCGACGACACGGTCGATGAAAAAATCCAACAAAAACGGACCGGCAGCGACTACGCGATTTTCATCGCCACCGACCACTACGCTCACTGGTCGCCTTTGCACAACGCCGTTCGAGACGCCACGTCGATCGCCGATCTGTCGGAAACACATTACGGCTTCTCGCCCGCGCACGTCAAGCGCTGCTGGGATTGTCCGAAAGATGAAGTGACGGGCGCGCTCGAAGATTATTTTCTGGGCGACAAATTTCGATTCGGACACGACGACCAGCTTTTGATCTACATCGCAGGCCACGGCGAGCGCGTCGGCACGAAGGGCTATTTGGTTGCCGCGGATTCGCTTTCTCCATCGAAAGAAGATTCGCAGACTCGCAACAGCTATATCGATCTGGCAACGATCAAGGACGACGTGGAAAAGATCCAAGCCAAGGGCTGCCGCCACGTGCTCCTCATCATGGACATTTGCTTCGGCGACATGATCGATTTCTCCGAAGCGACCAAAACTCGCCAGCGGGGCGTGGATGCCGAAAAACTGACGCCCGAACGGAAAGACAAGATCGTCCAGCGGATCATGGCGCATCCATGCTGCATGTTTCTGACGTCGGTCGGCGCCGACCAGCCCGCCTCCGACGGGACAGTTCACTCGCCATTCGCGCAGTATTTGATCAATTTATTGCAAGAATCGCCCCGTGACGGCCTGATTACGTTCCCCGACGTTCTCAGGGCGGTCCGCGGGTCCACGCAAGAACCCTGCCACGGATTCCTGCAAGGCCACGAAAACAACGGCGACTTTGTGTTTATCTGGCAACCCTGAGACACGCCGCCGCATCTCGATGTCGGCTGCCCGGCGCACTGCGCCAAGGTCTAGCGGCAGAGCCGCTTGACTCATTGCCCGCGCTATTCGAAATAAGCGACCGCGTTGGCGAACACGCGCAGGCCGTCGCCGGGCGTTTGAGCTTCGCCGCGGGTCCAGCGCGGATGCTGCGTCGGATCGACATAGCGTTCCGGATGCGGCATCAGCCCGAACACCCGACCGCTAGGATCACAAAGGCCGGCCACATCCAGTGTCGACCCGTTCGGATTATCGGGATAAGCAACGTTGCACCCGCTCGCCCCGCGCCCCTCGTTCCTAGCCCCTTGCCCTCCTTCATTCGTCCCTCGTCCCTCGCCCCCCGCCCCTCGGCTTTCTTCACTCGCCCCACGTCCCTCGCCCCTCGCCCCTCTTCCGGCATAGTGCAACACGAGCTGGCCATCGCGCTCGAACTCGGCCAATCGCGCGGCCTCGCGGACGACAAGCCGACCCTCTCCGTGGGCGACCGGCAAATACATCCGCTCGATGCCGGCGAGGAACACGCATTTCGAGTTGTCGGCCCGCAGCCGCACCCAGCGATCTTCGAACTTGCCGGACGCGTTCCAGGCCAAGGTGGCGGGCGGGCCGAATTGAGGATCGTCGTCCAACAACAGCCCGCTTTGAATGAGAATTTGAAATCCGTTGCAAATGCCGAGGATCAGTTTGCCCGATTCCCGAAAGCGGGCCAGCGGTTCGCCCAAGTGCCGCCGGAGTTGATTCGCGAGAATGCGGCCAGAGGCGATGTCGTCGCCGTAGCTGAATCCGCCGGGAAGGCACAGGATCTGGTAGTCGTTCAATAAAGCCGGCCGCTCCAGCAGGCGATTGATGTGCAACAGCTCGGGCCGGCCGCGGGCGAGCGAAAACGCGTAGGCCGTTTCGCCGTCGCAATTCGTGCCGGGGGCGCGGAGGATTAGAATTCGAGGTTGGGCCATGGTCACCATCGCAGCGGGCTCTGCCACGCTTCTTTCAGTTCGTCGATATCGGCGTCGACGACATTCACGGGGTTGGCCGGATCGACACTGACGATCTGCAATCGCGGTTCGGCCAGCACCTCGCCCACCGCGGAATGCGGCACGTCGCCCATCACTTCTTCGAATGCCTCGGCCGCCTCCGGCGCCACTTCGCAGAGAAAACGGCTGTTGGATTCGGCGAAAAGCAGCATCGCGTTGTGCTGGCTGGCAACGGCCGGCGATGCTGATTCCGCCTCGATCATCGATTCGATGTGGTGCGGGGCGTGCTCCAAAAAGATCCGTGCCCCGAATTGGCCGGCGAACGCCATTTCCGCAGCGGCGACGGCCAGCCCCCCCTCGCTCAAATCATGGCATGCCCGCACGAGTTGCAATTGAATCGCCCGATGCAGCGCGGCAAATGTCGCTTTGGCCAAGGGCGGATTGACTCGGGGCACCTGTCCACCGGCGAGGGATTCCACGAGCGCGAAATGCGACCCGCCGAGCTCGTCTTTCGTCGCCCCGACCTGATAGAGCACGCCCCCGGCGTATTTCAAATCCATCGTCACGGCCGTCGACACATCGTCGATCTGGCCCATCGCGCTAATCAAGAGCGACGGCGGGACGGCAATCGTTTGCCGTTCGCCGGCCGCATCCGCGTAGCGAAATTCATTGTTCAAACTGTCTTTTCCGCTGATGAACGGCGTGCCCATCGCGATTGCCATGTCGTAGCAGGCTTGCGCCGCACGCACCAGCGACCCGAGCGTTTCGGGCCGTGTGCAATCGCCCCAACAGAAATTGTCGAGCACCGCGATTCGCGCCGGATCGGCGCCGACGGCAATGCAATTCCGCAGCGCTTCGTCGATCGCACCCGCGGCCATGTGATACGGATCCAGCTCTCCATAGCGAGGATTCATGCCGCAGGCAATCACCAACCCCCGCCGCGACGCCAACACGGGGCGGATCACCGCGGCATCGCTCGGCCCGTCGCTTGCCGCACCCACCAGCGGCTTGACCACGCTTCCGCCTTGCACTTCGTGGTCGTATTGCCGGATAACCCATTCCTTGCTGCACACGTTCAGCGAGCCGAGGATTTTGCTCAATGTGGCGGTGAAATTTCGTGCGTGATCGATCGGGGCGGGCCAGGTGAGCGGCAGCGGCGCAGGGGGAGCGAAAACGGCGTTGCGCACGATCGCCGGCCGGCCGTCGTGCAAAAATTCCATCGTCAGCTCGGCCACGCGCTCGCCGGCATATTGCAACTCCAGCCGCCCGCTCGGCACGAATTCTCCGATCACGGTCGCCTCGACCCCTTCCGATGCGGCGAGCGTTGCCAATTCGGGCCATTGTTCCGGCGGCACGGCGAGCACCATTCGCTCTTGGGCCTCGGAAATCCAGATTTCGGTGTAAGAAAGACCATGGTATTTGAGCGGCACTCGATCGAGCCACACGACCGCGCCCAAATCCTGCCCCATCTCGCCGATGGCGCTCGAAAGCCCGCCGGCGCCGCAATCGGTCACGGCGCGGAACAGCCCGCGATCGCGAGCCGCGAGCAGCACATCGAGCACCATTTTTTCGGTGATCGCATTGCCGATCTGCACGGCGCCGCCGGAGAGCGATTCGCTTTGGCTCGTCAATTCGGCCGAGCTGAACGTGGCGCCGTGAATTCCATCGCGTCCGGTGCGACCGCCGATCACGACGATCGAATCGCCGGCTTGCGGCGATGCCTTGCGCGATTTGCCGCGCGGCAGCAGGCCGACGTTGCCGCAATAGACCAACGGGTTGCCGAGATAGCGCGGATCAAAATAGATCGCGCCGTTCACGGTGGGAATGCCCATCCGATTGCCGTAATCGCGCACGCCGGCGACGACGCCTTGCATGACGCGCCGCGGATGGAGCACGCCCGGCGGCAGCGCATCGGGAGGCGTATCGGGGGGAGCGAAGCAAAACACATCGGTGTTGCAAACCGGCTTGGCACCCAAGCCGGTTCCGAGCGGATCGCGGATCACGCCGCCGAGGCCCGTGTTGGCGCCGCCATACGGCTCAAGGGCCGAGGGATGATTGTGCGTTTCGACTTTGAACACCACGTCGTATTGATGGTCGAACCGCACGACGCCCGCATTATCTTCGAACACGCTGACGCACCAATCCTCTTCGCTCCGCTCGCGGCGGGCGGCGCGGAATTGCTGCGTGGCGGCGAAAATCGTCTCCTTGAGCATGTTCTTGAATTGCCGTGGGCCGTCGGGGCCCGAGTAGTTCACCGGGCCGGCGAGCGTTTTGTGGCTGCAATGCTCGCTCCAAGTTTGCGCGAGCGTTTCTAATTCGGCGTCGGTCGGGTCGCGGCCCAGCCCGCGGAAGTGGGCTTGGATCGCGAGCATTTCTTCGAGCGAAAGATAGAGCTGCCCTTCAAGGCTGAGCCGCGAGAGGGCCGCATCGTCCATTCGGCCGAGCGGCACAGTGACACGCTGGAATCGATATTCGCTGCCAACTTCGAGGCGATTCAGTTTCAACGGCCCGACCACGACTTGTTCGATCGCGTCGTTGGCCAAGAGTTTCGCGGCGAGTGTGTGCAGCCCGTCGCCGGCCGGAAGGTCGAACCAATATTTTCGCAACGTGCGGACCGCTTCGACCGGCAGGCCGAAGTCGCGAATTGCCGCCAGCGTGCTCTGGGCGACGGGGTCCATCACGCCCGGCTTGGGCATGACGTGCACCAATCGGTTGCAATGCGAGCGTGGATTGGCGAGCGGCGGCTCGGCGAGCTGCGGGTCGCCGACGGGCGCGATCATGAATCGCTCGACCACCGCATCGGCCAGAAGGTGCCGGGCAACGCGGCCGACCGCATCGGCGTCCAACTCGCCCTGGATCAAGAACCCGTTGGCTGTGGTCACGGCCAGATCGTGTGCCAAGCCGAGCTCGGCAGCGTTGGCCGCGACCTGTCGAGCGGCGCGGTCCGGCTGTCCTTCCGCCGGATAAATGTCAACTTCCCACAGCATCACGAATGCGCTTGGCCTCCGCTAATAGCCGCTTCAGAGCGGCGGGCTTGTCGTTTTTCAATGCCGCCTTGAATCTTGCTATCGTTTTCTCAAACCGGGCGAGCGACTTCAAGACGTTCCGCCGATTCGCCAACAGAATCTGTTGCCATAGCTCGGCGTCGCCCGCGGCAATCCGCGTGGTATCGCGCCAACCGCCGGCCGCCAAATCGAGGCGATCTTGCGGCGTGCTCCGGGCGACTGCCGATGCCACAAGGTGTGGCAAATGGCTGATCGCCGCCACGGCTTCGTCGTGTTCCTCGGGGCTCATCGTGACCACGCGAGCGCCCAGCGAGGACCAAAATTCACGCGCATCCCGCACGACTTTTGGCGGCGTTTGCTCGATCGGCGTGACAATCGCCACGCGGCCTTCGAACAAGTCCGCCGACGCAAACGCCACGCCCGCCTTCTCTCCGCCCGCCAAGGGATGGCCACCGACAAACCGGATGTGCGGCCGAATCGAGTTTTCCAGCTCGCGAACCATTGCCGCTTTCGTGCTGCCGGCATCGGTCACGAGTGCTCGCGAAGAAAAATGTCGCTGTGCTTCTTGAATTGCCGAAACAATCCGGTCGACGGGCGTGGCGAAGACCACCAAATCCGCCTTTTCGACGGCCGCGGCGAGCTCGAGCGTGGTTTCGCTGACCGCGCCGGTTTCGAGCGCTCTGCCAAGCGACGCGTCGCTTCGTCCGACGCCGATCACCCGGCCCGCCAATCCACGGGAGCGCAATGCCAGACCGATCGAGCCTCCGATCAGCCCCACGCCGACAATTGCAACCGTATTCCAACGCGGCATGCTGCTAACATCAATCGAGTTTGAAACGCGAGCCTTACCGCTGGGCGGCGGCCGAGCGCCACAGAGTCGCGGTCTACGAGGGCGTTTTGTACCATATAAAAGGTCGGGACGTGGAGGGGGCTCAACCGCCAATCTTCGAGAATCGTTATGCCGAACGACATCCTGCCCTCGTTGGAATTGCCGGCGACCGGGCCGATCTTCGGACCGCTCGTGGCGGCCGCTCCACTGAACGAACTTGGTCCGGGTCGCGCGGTTGCCGCCGCCGCGAAGAAGCTCCAAAGCCTATCGCTCGACGAGGCGTTCGCTCCGCATCGGATCGTCGATGCGGAGATGGCGGAAGCCTGTTTGGCCGGCCTGTGGCTCATGTACGATCATCTCGACGAATCGCACACGATCAGCCAATCGATCGAAACCCCCACGGGCAGCTATTGGCACGCGATTTTGCATCGTCGCGAAGGGGATTTCAGCAACTCGAAATACTGGTTTCATCGCGTGGCCGCGCATCCGGTGTTCGGGCCGCTGGCGGAGGCCGCGCGACAGATTGCATCGCAACCATCATTCACCGACGGCGAACCTGGTCGAAATGCGGTCGGCCTGTTTGGCAATTCCGCCGGCGGCGGTTGGAACCCGTTTCGCTTTGTCGATCTGTGCGAAGCGCAACTGCGGAGCCGGTCGCCGATCGAACAACCATGCCGGCTGATTCAGCAGCAAGAATGCCGGCTGTTGTTCGAGTTTTGCTACCGGCGGGCGATTGAATTATCATAGCTTCGGCTTGAGAGCGAATGCTCGCCGCTCGCCCACCACGCTTCCATTTACACCATAAACCCCCTCACCATCGATGCCCCGAATGCACAGTCGAGCGAATCCAACCATTGCCGTGGAACGACCATCGAAGCCCGTTGTTGCCAGATGCGGCGTGACTTCGCGCTTCGCGATAGGGGTTCGCATTTCAATTTTGCTCGCAGTTTCCGCGGTTTTGCTTGCCTGCGGCGCCACCCCGCGCACGGCGCAAGCGGAAGACGCGGCCGAACCGGGGATCGCCAAAGAGCCGCCAAAGGAAGGGCGCTTCATCAAGATCGATCGCGGCTACATGGTTCCCTACAACGCGACGATACCGGGCACAACGGTGCAATTCGAGATGGTGCCGATCGCGGCTGGCACGTTCACGATGGGGAGCCCGCCGACCGAGAAAGGCCGAAAGCCGGACGAAGGGCCGCAATTCAAAGTGCAGGTCGATGCGTTTTGGATGGGGAAATATCCGGTCACGTGGGCCGAGTACAAGGAGTTCATGAAGCTGGCCGATATGTTCAATACCTTCGGCGCCGCGAAGCCGCCGTTGCGACAGTTGACCAAAGACAATCAGGCCGACGCCGTAACCGCCCCCTCGAATCTGTACGACCCCACATTTACCTTCAAGCAGGGGGCCAAGCCGCGGCAGCCGGCCGTCACGATGTCGCAATATGCCGCCAAGCAATACACCAAATGGTTGAGCCGGATCAGCGGCCAGTTCTATCGGCTTCCGAGCGAGGCCGAATGGGAATATGCCTGCCGGGCCGGCACCACGACGGCCTACTACTTTGGCGACGATCCGAAGGATCTCGGCAAATACGCCTGGTATTTCAAGAATTCGCACGATACGGCCCACGAGGTCGGCCAAAAACCGCCGAATCCGTGGGGACTCTACGACATGTGCGGCAACGTGAGTCAATGGACATTGGACGCGCCGCTGGCCGACGGTTACAAAAAATTCGCCGGCAAAAGTGTCTCGTGGAAAGAGGCGATCGTTTGGCCGACGAAATTGTTTCCACGCGTTTTGCGGGGCGGTAATTGGGACTCCGATGCGGTCGATTGCCGCTCCGCCGCGCGCCGCTTTTCGGCCGACGACGACTGGCGTGAAACCGACCCGAACAGCCCGAAAAGCCCGTGGTGGTTTACCGAGCCCGAGGCATTGTCGGTGGGCTTTCGCGTGATTCGGCCGCTCGCCCCCGCCCCTCCAGCAGAGCGGGCAAAGTATTGGAACGCCGACGTCGATTCGATCGTCGACGATACGAAAGACCGTCTCGATCAAGGCCGCGGCGCGATCGGCCCCGTCGATCCGAAGCTCCCCGCCGACTACAAGAGCCTCGATCAACACCGGCACTAAATATCGATCGAAAATTAGCTTCTCCGCAGTGCTCTCTCCCCTCGCGGCAGAGGGCAGGCTGAGGGATGTTCAGAAGCGGAAGCTGTTTTTCGGTCGAAACCAAACGACCGCCGAGCATTGGTCGGCCGCGCCTTATGCCGTCTGCATCGCCAGCGCCTTCCGCACGCCGACGTACGACATTCGCGCTTTCAGGCACGTTTGCCGAAATGCCTCCGGCCGCGACACGCCCGCGAGGCGAAAGGTTTCGACGTCGCCTCGGCGAAACACCAGATCGCCGGCGTTATACCATTCTTGTCCGGGCAACACGGCGATCTCGATCTTGTCGAACCGATCGAGATCCACGAACCGCGTGAATTGCGGATTGATACCCGCCATGATGCCGACCCGGCGATTCGTCAGCCGATAGCGCTGCACATTGAACGGCAAGCGAATCGAGAAATACAGCAGCGGCCCGACCGGCATCGCCAAAAGTGTCATGAAGCGGCCGACCGTGAAGATCCAAAATCCGGCGGAGATCGCCATGAGCCGGCCGAGAAATCGGCCTGGGCCGCTGCACGCCACCGATGGCCAGACCGTCATGACGGTCACTTCGCCCAATTCGGGCGGCGCGACGCCGGCAATCGCTTGTTTCATGGGAAGGCTGGGAGGCTTGAGGCTGGGAGGCTTGAGGCTGTGAGGCTTGAGGCTGTGCGGTACGGTCGAAGCAGATTATCAAACTGTATGCGCCAGTTCCAGCCCCGATCGAAGGCGATCCAGCGGCCGGTAGTGGTCCAAAGTTGCGTTGATGCAAATTCTCACGGGCGAGACGCGGCTATTCGGATTGTCGCCCCTGGTTCATCGAACGACCAGACATGATCGGCGACCCGCCAACGTAGCCGCCGTCGGTCGTAGCCTGCCGTTGGTCGCTTTGTGCCGAGCCTGCCAGCAGTAGTTATACCAAGCCGCGAACATGGAAAATGTCGTTTCGAGATCGGCGAGCGTCTTTGAGAAGCGCAGGGTCATCGACTTCTTGAGCGCGGCGCTTGAAATGTCGATCCGCACTCACGACAATCAGGTGAAACGGGCGCCGGCCCACGGCGATCGCGCTTGATCGAATCGATATCCGAGAGCCACACAATAATGCTTGAAAATGCGAAAGCCGCTCGGCCGATTCGAGCCCGTTGCGGCGTGAGCGGTTCGCTCTTCGCGGTGGCGCTGCTTGCGCTCGTCGTTTCGCCGCCCGGTTTGAAAACTGCCGACGGCGCGGCGGACAACGCGGCGGAAAGTGGCTCCAAATCCGCGCCCGGCGCGGCGAGTCGGGCGGCGCCCGGCGCGCTGCCGGCAAGCGCCCCGGCGAGGCCCAATATCCTGTTCTGTTTCGCCGACGATTGGGGCCGCTATGCAAGCATTTATGCGGAATTGGATAAGCAGCCCTCGATCAACCAGGTGCTCAAGACGCCGGTGATCGACAGCGTGGCCCGCGAGGGAATGATCTTCAAAAACGCGTTCGTCACCGCCCCGAGTTGCACGCCCTGCCGCAGTTCGCTGCTCTCTGGGCAATATTTCTTTCGCACCGGCCGCGGGGCGATTCTGCAGGGGGCGGTGTGGGATTCGACGATCCCCAGTTATCCGCTTTTGCTCCGCGAGGCAGGCTACCATATCGGCAAGAGCTATAAGGTGTGGAGTCCCGGCGCCCCGGCCGACGCGCCCTACGGCGGCCAACTCTATGCCTATGAAAAGGCGGGCAGCGATTTCTGCCGCTTCTCCGAACGCGCCACCGCGATGGTCCGTCGTGGAATGACGTTCGACGCGGCCAAGCAACAAATCCTGGCCCAAGTGCGCGCCAATTTCGACGCCTTCCTCGCCGATCGCAAGCCCGGTCAGCCGTTCTGCTATTGGTTCGGCCCGACGCTCACGCACCGCCCGTATCAAAAAGGCTCGGGCAAGGCCCTTTGGGGAATCGACCCCGATTCCGTCCGCGGCAAGCTGCCCAAGTTTCTCCCCGACGTGCCGGAAGTCGAGGCTGATTTCACCGACTACATGGGCGAAATCCAGGCTTGGGACGCCGGCGTCGGCGTGTTGCTCAAGCGGCTCAAGGAAACCGGCGAGCTCGATCATACGCTGGTGATCATCAGCGGCGACCACGGCATGCCCGGCGTGCCAGGCGGCAAATGCAATCTCTACGATTTCGGCCTCGGCGTTGCGCTCATTGCCCGCGGCCCGGGCATCCAAGCCGGCCGCGTGGTCGACGACTTCGTGAATCTGGTCGATCTCGCGCCGACGTTTCTCGAAGTCGGCGGAGTGAAACGCCCTGACGTGATGACCGGCCACAGTTTTCTGAACGTGCTGCACGCCGAGCGGTCGGGGCAGATCGATCCGGGCCGCACGTGGGTCGTCACCGGCCGCGAACGGCACGTGGCCGCGGCGCGGGAAGGGAATTTGCCCTATCCGCAGCGGGCCTTGCGAACGAAGGATTTCCTTTATATCCGCAACTTCGCCCCCGATCGCTGGCCGATGGGCAGCCCGAAATTCACGAACACGTCCGACATGCCGTCGATCGACGCTTTGGAGCGCGACACGATGGTGGCCTTCGCCGACATGGATGCCAGCCCGACGAAAGCATGGCTGGTGCATCGATTCGGCGAAGAGGATTGGGAGTGGCACTACAATTACGCCTTCGGCAAACGGCCGGCCGAGGAGCTGTACGACTTGCGATCGGACCCGGAGCAAATGCTCAACCGCGCCGACGACCCGGCGTATGCGGAGCAGAAGCATAAATTGGCTGCGCAGCTCATGAAGGTGCTAACCGACGCGAAGGACCCGCGCGTGCTAGGCGACGGCAAAACGTTCGACCGCCCCCCCTTCGCCGGCCCCCCGTCCCGCCCCCGCCAACAGCGGCCGCCCGCGAAGATTCAAAAGGATCCGGGCAAGTAACCTCTGGCGCGCTCGACGCATCTCAAGATGTGGTCCGCGCTGCCGATCCGCTGCCCGCCCACCGCATTTGCCAATTTACCGCGAAGAAGGCGGCGGGTAGAATCGGAAACTGCGGCATCTCCGAGTTTGAAGCTCCGCCGTTAGTTGACAGCTCGCGCCCGTGGCGCAATTGGATAGCGCATCGGTCTTCGGAACCGAGGGTTACAGGTTCGAATCCTGTCGGGCGTAGTTCGCATTTCGGGTCGCGGAGCACGATCGCTCCGCAGTCTACCAGTCGTCGGTGCGGAAGGGGGAGGCGGGAAGGTTGGCCTTGTTGTAGAGATTCGAGCCGGCGGGGTTTTTGGCCCAGGCGTAGCGGACCGCTACCAGATGCGCGACCGTTGGGCTCGAGACCAGCACGCTGTCGCCCTCGATCGTCGCTTCGGCCCACACGAATTTCTTGTCGCTTCCCGCGATCGCGAATTGGCGGAGCGGGCCGCCCTTGGCCACCAATCCGCCGGCGGCGTGCGAGAATTTCAGCCGGGCGGTTCGGCCGGTGATTTCCAGCGAATCGAATTGCGGGCCCGACCATTCCACGGCGCGGCCGTAGGTCTTCGCGAGCGCGTTCAAGGCCAGGCGGTTGCCGACGTCGCGCTTGTCGCGCGGGTGGATGTCGTTTTCCTCGCCGATGTCGATCGTCACGGCGAGGCCGGAGTTGGGCACGCGGCGCGCCACCTGCGATTGGGCCTCGCGCACCTCGGCCCAGTCGCTTTCTTCAGGCGATTGCGGCGGGCGGCCGAGGTTGGCCAGTTGCACGATATAAAACGGAAACGGCCCTTCCTTCCACCGCGTTCGCCAGTCCTCGATCAAGGTCGTCAGCACCGTTGCATATTCGTGCGAATGCTGCACGTTCGATTCCCCCTGGTACCAGATCGCTCCGCGGATCGCCAGCGGCATGAGTGGGTGGATCATGCCGTTGAACAAGCAGCCGGGCGTGTCTTCCGGCCGAGCGCTCGGGGCCTTGGGGAGCGAGGCGAGCGATTCGGGCGTCGGATCGGGAAATTGCCGCTCGACTTTGCATTGCCACTCGTTCGATTGCCGATCGGCTTCGGAAATCGGCAGCCGCATTTCCTTCGTGGTACACCACAGATGCCCCTCGGTGTGGCCATGGATGCGGATCGACACGACATTGCGCCCCGGCTTGACCAAATCGCCGGGCACAAGAAATCCTTGGCCGTGCGGATAGTAGGCCGGATGTTCTGCTTCGCTTTTGAGCGGCGTGCCGTTCCAGAATGTTTGCACCATGTCGACCGTGTAGCCGGGATTGAATTCGAACGGCTTGCCGGCGTCGGCGGGGGGCACGTTCAATTCCTTGCGGAACCAGACAATGCCGCCGCCGGACAGGCCGGCGGCGCGGAAATCGGCAGGGATCATGACGGTTTTCCAAGTCGAAGCATCGAAGCCGGGCTTGCCCCAACCTTTATCGACACCGCGATTCGAGTCGTCGGCAGCGGCGTATTTCGTTTCCCAAGCGATCATTTTCGGGCCGAAGGTTTTGTCGTCTTCCGGCCGGCGGATCAGGTCGTCGATCTGCTGCTGCGCTTCTTGGCGCAACGCCGGTTTGGCCAACAGCGCTTCGCGGCTGATCCACGGTTCGGCCCGGGTTCCTTCCCAAGAGCTGTGAACGATGCCCACCGGGACGTGCAATTCATCGTTCAAGCGTTTGGCGAAGAAGTAGGCGACGGCCGAGAATTTCTGGCCGATCGTCTGCGGCGAGCAAACGGTCCAATCGAGCCGCACGGTATCTTGCGGCTGCATCGAGCCCGCCGCGCCGATGTTGGCCTCGCGGATTAGCGAACTGGGGTGGGCGGCCTCGTCGGGATAGAATGCCGGCTGAAAGCGAAACGTCATGTTCGATTGCCCCGACGCCAGCCATACCTCGCCGACCAAAACGTCTCTGATCGCGACGGAGCTATTCTTGCCGCGGATCGTCATTTCCGCGGGCGTCGCGTTGGCCTTGAGCGGTTCGAGCGTCAGGCGCCACCGTCCGGCGGCGTCGGCGACGGCGGATTTCGCTTGGCCGGCGAACGCGACGGCGACTTGCTCGCCGGGATCGGCCGTTCCCCAAACGGGCACGGGCATTTCGCGCTGCAAGACCATGTGGTCTTGAAACAGCGTATTCGGCGTCGCGGCGGCGAGCGCGATCGCCGCAGAGCAAGAAACGAAGAGGGCGACGACAACGCCAGCGAGCCGGCAAAGCGGTTTAAGTTCGGCAGACATAGGGTTCCTTTGATGTGATGTGAGGCGATGTGAATTGGTCTACGCGCCGGTGGCCTGCCCGCTGCCTTGGGTGGGCATGTGCAGTGCTCGGAGAAAATGGCCACGCAAAGCCGTGGGGCATTGCCCACACACCTGTATTCGCTCGGAGCAACGTGAAACGCTTCGACCTAAAAGGCCGATTCTACCAGTCCAGGCCGGAGCTGCGCAAGCGGTGGAGGCCTGGTCCACCTGCGGAGAAGTTATTTTTCGATCTGATCCTACGGCGCGAATTGCGAACGGCGCCTATGGAAGTGGATGCCGGATTACGCGGTGGCCGGTTCGACGATTACGGCCGTGCCATAGGCTAGCACTTCCGTTACGCCGGAGGTGACTTCGTTGGCGTCATAGCGCATGCAGATCACGGCATTGGCGCCGATTTGGGCCGCATGGGCAGACATCAGTTCGAAGGCGTCTTCGCGTGCTCGTTCGCAAAGATTCGTATACAACGTGATGTTGCCGCCGAACAGTGTCTGCAGGCCGGCGCCGATGTTGCCCACGATGCTCCGCGATCGCACCACAATGCCGCGCACCAAGCCCAAATTCCGCCGTATCCTCATGCCCGGCAACTCAAGCGCGGTCGTGACCATCTCCGGTTGAATGCTCGGCATGAAATCTCTCCAGAGGATCGTAGTAAATAAACAGCTTGTCGCGCGACGATCGGCAGCTGCGTCGGCTCGGCCGAAGAATCGCCTTCGTTTTCGAACCCCTCACCTTGCCCTCTTCCCTAGGGGGTTATGGCAAGCACATTCCCTCAATGCGACCACAAATAAGTTGGCGATTCGCCGACTTCGATTTCTAAACCGCGCGGGACGACGGACCACTCGATTTTGCTGGTGTTCTTGCGGGAGCCATTGTCGGCTGCGATTGCGCCGGCATCGGCGGTGAGCGGCATTCGTTCGCCGCGATAGATGTTCGCCGCGGCCGCGCCGAGTGGAATCAATTTCTTGGCCGGCTTTGAACCAGCCGTCGGCAGCCAAGCGACAAACACTTTTTCGGACGATGCCGGTTTGCGGTATTCGAAGCAATACAGATCGCCGGGCAATTCCGCCACCGCACGCGAAAAATAGTAGTCGCCGAGCGTGCGGTCGAGATGGCTCATTGCGTAGAACGACGGCTTGGGGCGGAAATTTCGGGTCAGCCCCGAGGCGCCGTGGAGTTGCGGCTCGTCTTGATCGTTGAAGAAATACAAATAGGCCCGATCAAGATCGGTGGCGGAAAGAACGAGAAACGCTCGCACGATGAATTGCGCTTGCTCGACATCGCTAACTCCCTTCCATTGCCGCCACGGCCCATCGGCTTTCGGCGGCTTCGTGGCGCTGTCGTAACCGAACTCGGTCAGCCAGATCTGCTTGCCGGGCGCATGGGCATCGCGCCACGCGATGAGATTGCGGACGCTCGCCAGAAACGGGATCGCCGGATCCTCGGGATACGACCGTCGCCACATCGGCCACAAGTCTTTGAACGGATAGCTGTGGATATTCAGCACATCGCACGACTCGTGCAAGCCATCGAGCGTCGAGGTGGGCTTGCTCCATGCATCGACTTTTCCGGTCGCGATCGCGCAGGTGACGATTTTCAATTTCGGATCGCCGGCGCGGAGCCCCGCGGCCATCGCCCGAAAAATCTCGCGATATTGCGGATCCGAATAGGCAGCCGGTTCATTGCCCACCTCGGCCGATGAAACCCAAGGATGTTTGCCCGAGGGTCCGAAATAGCGGGCAAACGCCTCGCCGTAAGCGCGGGCATCGCGAGCCGAGTTTTTCCAGTGTTCCGGCTTGAGATTGTCGAACATCAGACAGGCATCGACATCGTAGCCCGCCTCGGTCCATTTGCCATACAGGCTCCGCCAATCGACGCCATTGGCGGCCATCGGAAACGTGGTGGGGCGCGAGGTGTCGGAACCGAAATCCCATTCGATCGGATGGTAGTCGCGAAGCAGCCGGCAAACCGGTTTGTAGAGATCCGGTTTGAATTGCACGGTGTGAACGTTTAACCCGATGAATTCGCGCAGGGTTGGCCGTTGAGGCCGCGCCACGGTGGATATTGCAGGCGATGCGGCGGCCGTGGGAACCGCGCCGGCGCAGGTTGCGGCGACGGCGAGAAAACTAAGCGGCAAGTACAACAGCAGTTTCATACGGATTGTTATCCTCGACGCAATCGCCGGTCGCAAGCTTTTTTGTCGGCCGCCGCGGTGGTTACAATGCTGAACTCCCGCTGCCCGCCGTGTGCCACTGGCTCTGGCAGCGTGCGTTTTGAACCAGGATTTCCCCTTTCACGTTTCCGCAGGAAAAAACCGATGCTGCATTTCCGGTCGAGTTTCCGTCGACAAATAATTCTCCTTATCTCGGCAGTCTGCTCGGCGTTTGTCGGCGGTGGCTCGCCGGCTTTCGGCCAAACCACGTTTACCGGCGATCCGCGACTCGGCACCTGCACGCATTTCGCCCAAGGATGGGACTACCAGAAATTCATGCCGCTGATCGAAAAGGCCGGGCTCGGATGGATTCGCGACGATGTCGGCTGGGAATCTCTCGAGACACGTGAAAAAGGTAAATACGCCATGCCCGAGCGGACGCTGGCCTGGATTCGCTCGGCTCACGAACATCATGTGCGTGTGCTGGCGATCCTGAACGGCGGCAATCGGCTGTATGCCGATCGCTACGATCCGGAAGCCTATGCCCGCTGCGCCGCTTGGATGGCGAAAGGATTTGCCGCCGATATCGATGCCATCGAGATTCTCAACGAACCGAACAATTTTGGTTTCAGCAAGTATTACGGCGGCCAGCACGACGGGGACGGGAATTCGCCGTGGGTGGCGAAATATGTCGCGCTGATGAACGCCGCGGCCAAGGCCATCAAGGCGGCGAATCCAAAAATGCCCGTGATCGGTTTCGGCGCCGGAGCTCCGGTCACGTACAAGCAATTGGCTCTCGGCACAGCGGCAATCGGCAACGGGCCCGCGGTCGATGCGATTGCCGACCATCCTTATTCGAACCATTCACCTCCGGAATGGGTTCCGGGCCGCGCATCGGACCAGCGTAAGCATTTCGGTTTCGCCACGACCGACGAACAAGGCACATTCGCGTCGCTGATCCAAGGCTTTCGCGAGCAATCGGCCAAGTTTCACGGGCCGCGCGGCATCTGGCTCACCGAGTGGGGTTTTACCACCTATCAGCCGCTCACCGCGGGCCAATTCACCGGATTCACCGAGTCGGCACAGGCCAAATATATTGCGCGGCGGTTTGCCGAAGGCATTGGCTTGGGCGTCGATGCGTCGTTTCTCTACGACTTTCGCGACGACGGCGGCAATGATCCTGGCAGCGACCACAATGCCGAGGCCCGTTGGGGCCTGGTGCGGGCAGATGGCCAACCGAAGCCATCGTTTTGGGCCGTGACGAATTTTTCGAAAATCATCGGCGATTATCGCGCCGCCGGCGACGGTGAAGTCGGCGCGGTAAACGTCTTTCCCGCGGCATCCTGGCCGGAGCAAGCGCCGATCGCCGTGTATCGCATGATCGATCGGCAGCATCGGCCCGCGGCGATGGTCTGGGCAACCGATCGAGCCGACGGCGATTTGCAGCCGCGCGTGGCCGACGTAGAACTCAACTGGCCGAGCGATATCCGCAACATCGAAGCGGTCGATATGCTCAGCGGCAAGGCGGAGTCGGTGTCGTTTCGCCGGGCGAGCGGCCGGCTGCTCAAAGACGGGATGACGATTCGCGATTATCCGGTGCTGCTCCGTGAAAAGCCGGCGTCGACAGGCGGCGCGATGGTCGCGGCGTCCGGCCCGTCGCCGGCGACCGCCGCGCACGAGAATGGTTCGCGAGATTTGAATCTGTTTGAGCCGGGCGTGCATTGGACGTTTTTCAACGGCCAGGAGTTTCCCGGCGCCACGGGCACCTTTGGCCTCGCCACCGATGGCGGCAAGAAGACCGGCGAGCTCGGCTACGATTTCACCAAGGGGGGCAACTACGTTTCGACCGAAACGGAAGTTCATGTCGGCGATGCCACGGGCGAGTTGCGTGTCGGAGTGCGGGCCGAGCGAGCGCTGCGTCTTTCGGTCCGGCTGATCGACCGCAGCGGCCAATGCCATCAGTTCGCCGAGGCGTATTCGGGAAGTGGTGCGTGGGAAACGATCCGCATCGCTCTCGATCGTCCGGCGGCCGAACATTGGGGAGGCGCGAACGACGGCAAGATTCATTTCCCGATCGAAAAAATCTGCCTTTGCGTCAATAAACCGGCCGGCAAGAACGTTCGCGGCAAAGCCGAATTCGCGGATCTGACCGCGCTCGGCAAATAAGCGGCCTGCGGCAAGCGAAATGCATGGCTAGGGCCTGACGGGCCGCATGGCGTGCCTGCGGTTCACGGGCGGCGGCGAGCCGCAATAACAGTGCAACCAACGGTCAGACAAAAACTTCGGATGACGCGCGTCGCCAATGCATCGGGGTCCGTGCGGCATGCGAGATTGAAAAGTTTACCGAACACGTAGGTCAGACTTTCCAGTCTGACGGGAACAAAATATCGAGGACGACGCGAATTGTGAACGGCCCTTTCAGGGCCGGGAAAACCGTTGCACCCCATTCCCAGGGCTACGCCGCTCGCGCGGCTGCGCCCTGGGCTGACGGAACGAGCCTTTCAGGCTCGGACGCGGCACAGAACGGCGGCGCCGCGCGGTGTCGCACCAAAACAGCGACGCCCTGCGGCGCCGCACCAAACAGCGGCGCCGCGCGGCGCGCACCAAAGCAGCGGCGCCATGCGGCGCCGCAACGAACCGGCGGCGGGCAGCAAACGTCGGGAGCGGTCGGCATGGAATTGCCGCATCGCACATGCGCTATGGCGGACTGGACGCCAGACTCGATCGTCGCGGCCGTACGAATCTCGGCAGCCAACGCCGGAGGGGCCGTTTCTCGCGCTGAATTCGTCGCGAACTCCGGCATCTGCGAATACCAAATCTATCGGTTGTTTCCGGGCGGTTGGTCCGAAGTGTTGCGCTTGGCGGGCGTCGAACGGCATCCGCACGACAAGGATCCGCTCAGCGACGAAGCGCTCTTGGAAGAATTCCATCGGGTCGCGAATGACTTGGGCGCGATTCCGACCTGGCAACGCTTCGATTCGTTGGCGTCGATTTCCGCCGGCACGGTTCGCAAGCGATTTCATGGCTTGCGGGGAACATTGGAAGCCTACCGATCGTGGCTTGCGAAGAATCATCCGGAGTCGCCCCTGATGAATACCCTCGTTCTAAGAATGCAACGGCCGTCGCATCCGGCGACGTTGAGCCTCCGCCCCGGCTTGGCCCGGCAAACGTGGACGAAACGCGAAGGAATGGAATATGGCAAACCGCTCGACTTTCGCGGTCTGCGCCACGCGCCGATCAACGAACAGGGCGTCGTGTATTTGTTCGGCATCGTGAGCTACGAGCTCGGGTTGATCGTGGAAGCGATTCAATCCGGCTTTCCCGATTGCGAAGCAAAACGGTGTATCGATCCGAATCAAGACCGCTGGCAACGCGTGCGGATCGAATTCGAATTCCGCAGCCGTAACTTTCGCGATCACGGGCACGACGCCGCGCAATGCGATTTGATCGTGTGCTGGGAACACGATTGGCCGGATTGCCCGATCGAGGTCGTCGAATTGCGGAGCGTGATCGGCCAATTGCACGGCTAAATGCCGCGGTGCATAATGGCCCCGCCGTGGGGCGCATGGCAACGCCGGCCGGCGTTTGCCGCGCTCGCATCGGTAGGTGCCTGAGTTCCCGTCCAACCCGCCATTCCCATCCCCCGCAGCAAGAGCCTCCCATGCAAACGCCCGCCAGCGATCCATCACCGCGATTGCTCAGAAGCATCCTCCGGCGCACCTCGTTGCGATGCGCGGTCGCGCTGATCGCGATTGTCGGCGCCGCCGCGACCGCTTCAGCGCAGTCGGCTCCGCCCGGCAGTTCGAAAGAGATCGTGCAGAGCCTTCAGCCGTTCGTCGAAGCCGAGTCGCTCGCCGGCGCAGTAGCGCTCGTGGCGTCGAAAGACAACGTGCTTAGCCTCGATGCGGTGGGGTATGCCGATGTCGCCGCCAAGAAACCGATGCAAACGAACGATCTGTTTTGGATTGCCTCGATGTCGAAAGCGATGACCGCCTCGGCATTGATGATGCTCGTCGACGAAGGCAAGGTGCATGTCGACGATCCGGTGGAAAAGTATTTGCCCGATTTTCATGGGCAAATGGTCGTCGCCGAGCAGGACCCAGACCACGAACTGCTCAAAAAGGCGGTGCATCCGATCACGGTGAAAAATGTGCTGACGCACACCAGCGGCCTGCCCTTCATGTCGCGCGCCGAACACAAAATCGATCAGCTCACGCTCCACGAGGCCGCGATCAGCTACGCCCTGACGTCGCTCCGATTCCAACCCGATAGCAAATGGGACTATTCGAACGCGGGCATCAACACTGCGGGCCGAATCGTCGAGGTGGTGAGCGGAATGCCCTATGAAGAATTCATGGACAAACGGCTCTTCCAGCCGCTGGGAATGAAAGACACGACATTCTGGCCGAATGAAGAACAGCTCTCGCGGCTAGCAAAATCCTACAAGGCCGGTCCGCACAAGAAGGGCCTTGTGGAAACCGACATTTCGCAACTCTCCTATCCGCTGAGCGATCGCCATCGCGGGCCGTCGCCGGCCGGAGGACTATTTTCCACGGCCACGGATGTTTCCCTCTTTTGCCGCATGCTTCTCGGGGGCGGAACATTCGACGGCAAGCGATATTTATCCGAAGCGTCGGTGCGGCAGATGACCTCGACGCAAGACGACGATCTGCAAAGCCACGGCCACGGCGAAAACGGCTATGGCTTCGGCCTCTCGACCACGCGAAAAATGCACGGTCCGCAGGATCCGCCGATCGTCGGCCCGTTCGGCCATGGCGGCGCCTACGCGACCGACATGTGGATTGATCCCGAGCAAGGGCTCGTGACCGTGTTCATGGTCCAATCCGCCGGCTTTCCTGGCAACGGCGGCCAGGCATTGCCGAGCTTCAAGCAAGCTGCGTTCAAGACGTTCGGAAAGAAATAAGGCGAGCCCGAACAGCACCGTGTTGCGCAGCCGCAATCAACTAGCAGGCATACTCCGGATGCCGTCTGCGCTGCTCGGTGGGCAATCCTCAGTTGAGGGCGGAGACGGCACACGGAAAGCTTGTGAAAGAACGGCGGACTGGCTCCGAACTCGCTCGCTGAAACACCGGCAAAACCGGTCGGCATGAGGTGCCCGTCCGGCGTGAGGTGCCCGTCCCCATTCTTTCATATCCTCGGAGCGTGCCTGCTGCGTTGGACCGTTTCCTCGGGGCGCAATAAAAAAGATCATGGTAGGCCGATCCATCGGACTTACCATGATCTTTATCCTGAAACAGGGTCGCTTAGCTAGCGTGTGCTTCCCTGTCCTCCCAACATCCATGTACTGGTTTTATCGGCAGCGCCGCGCGAAGGCTTGAATCCGGATTTGAGGAAAAATCGGATTGCGGCCTGCACTCGTTGCCGCTTTGTCCCATTTTCCGGCACGAATCCGATTGACGGGGCGCGAATCTCATGTTGGATTTTGCCCGCCCGAGCGCCCATCAATTTGCCGTTTCTAATGGCAAGAAGCTTTTGCCCCGCAGCCAATCGACATCTTCGTGATCCGATGGCATGGATGCCACGCCAGCGGCGGGAGCGGAATCGCGCTCGATTGGATCATTTCGCGCGCCGTTGCTTTGCGGCACATTCGGCGGCGGCACGACGGTCGGTGGGCTTGGGGGCACGCCGAATTTCCAATCCCCGCTCGGACGAGTGACGCCGTGGCGGATGTACCACCCCTGCGGCTGCCATGAATGAAACCGGACCGGCGGGAACTCGGGATACCCCAGCGGACGATAACCCAGCTCCATGCCGTTGTTAAAATTCGTGAACAACTCGACAGCTCTGGCGGCGGACGCCCAGCAAGCCACGCTCACGCCGATGCCCAGCAGCAGAGCGATTTTTTTTACCATTGCCGAAGTCCTTTGCCAAAGCGTTTTGCCGAGAGCGTTCAAACGGGTTCTCACGGTCGGATTCGCTCGATCAAATTTGCTCTGCCGAAGCGTCGCCTCGGGGGTTAACCGAGGTTGGTGGAAACATGGGTCCACATTTCTCGCAGGTTGATTACTGCGGCGGGCCCCGAGGTCGATCGCGTCTGGCTCCGCACACGTCGCACGATGTTGCGTCTGGTAAACATTGCCTCCGATTTACCGTAGAGTCAACGCAACCGTTGGATTTTTGCCATAATACCCCGCTCACGCCGGCGGAATAAACCGCTTAGGCACGAAGACAGGAAACCACGGAAGACACGGATTAACACGGATAAGAAGAAGCGACAGGTCAGGCATGGCCATCGATCGGCGTAGTAGGCACATTCCATCGTGGTCGAAACGCTCGAATAGGATGGTGGAACCCGTTTCAAGTGGCCGACGGCATACGGAGTATGTCTGCTACGTAGTAGGCACACTCCGTGTGCCGGCGGCGATGCCGATTCGCTCACCCTCGCAATCCGACACCGCTAAAACCCTGCTCCCAACCAGGCGCATCGCTGATTCTTGTTCGTGGTCGAAACGCTCGAAGAGGATGAGGATGGTGGCACCCGTTTCAAGTGGCCGACGGCATACGGAGTATGCCTGCTACGTAGTAGGCACACTCCGTGTGCCGGCGGCGATGCCGATTCGCTCACCCTCGCAATCCGACACCGCTAAAACCCTGCTCCTTCAACCAGGCGCATCGCTGATTCTTGTTCGTGGGCGAAACGCTCGAAGAGGATGAGGATGGTGGAACCCGTTTCAAGTGGCCGACGGCATACGGAGTATGCCTGCTACGTAGTAGGCACACTCCGTGTGCCGGCGGCGATGCCGATTTGTCATCCGCGGTTTCCATTTTTCGTTTGAAGTGGTTGTGCAATGCCCATGCCGGATAGCGATGTGAGGTTGCATTTGGGGCTTGTTGCGGCGATTGCCGTGGTAGCCGCGGCGGCGCTTGCGCGATTGTATTCTTCAGCGCGGGGAACGACATTGCTGGCCGTTTGGATGTGGTCGCTGATCGCGATGCTCGTCGTGGTTGGGACGGAGATGGCGATCCTGACCGGGATCGTCAACGGCGGCGGCGAGGGAATTGCCGCGATTCGGTTTGCGGCGGCGGCGGCGACATTTTGCCCGATTGTCGCGCTTTTGGGAGCCAAGCGGCCGCAGGATCGGGCGTGGCAACTGATCGTGTCCTCGTTTTGGGTGATTCTCGCGCTGCCAGCCGCGCAGGCGTTGCTCTTGCGCCCGGGGCAGGCGTTTGTGGTCCACCCGATCTGGTCGTGGTTCCTGGTCGTGCTGATCGTCGTCGGAGCGTCGAATTATTTGCCGACTCGCAATGCGATCGCCGCGCTGTTGGCGGCCGCCGGACAAGCCGTGCTGGTCTGGCACGAATTGCCGTGGGGCAGCGGGCCGGTTCAAAACGCCGCCAATGATTGGATGCCGATTGTCGGCGCGGCGCTATTGGCAGCGGCAGTTGGAATTGCCGCGCTCACTTGGCTGCGGCGATCGCGACGAGAAGCCGCATCCCATGTCGCGCTCGAGCGGCTGTGGAGCGATTTCTGCGATCAATTCGGCGTCGTGTGGGGGCTGCGCGTTGCCGAACGCGTCAATGTCGCCGCGGCGCAGAACCATTGGAACGTGCGATTGGCATGGCATGGCGTCACGCGAGACCACGTCTTGCCCCTCACCCCTAATCCTTCTCCCACGAAGGGGAGAGGGAAGCCGCCGGTTGCGGCACCCCCTTCGCCGAGCGCCGCCGAAATCGAGAATTTGCAGCAATCGCTGCTGCCGCTGGTGCGCCGCTTCGTGTCGAAGGAATGGATCGACCGCCGCCTCGGCGAGAAGCCGAGCTAACTGTCCTGCGCGCGAAACGAATGGAGACCAGAGAGGCAGCCCGCAGCGCTCGCACAGCAATCCAGCGATTCGTCTTTGCCAGCGCTGCGGGCTCCTGAAGCGACAGGCCGCAGCGCGACGGAGCGTTGCGTGTCTAAGGGGCGTCGTCGAGATGCAAAAGCGATTCGAGTTTCGAAAATCCGTTCGACACGGCGGCGTCGGGCGAGAAGCGCAACCGGCCCTTTTTCTTTTCGATCGCCGCGTTCAGCTTTTCCACAAGCTTCGGTTCTTCCCGGTGCAACTGCCGGGCAATCTCCGGTTTCAGCCCTTCGCCCAATTGGTGGGCCGCCCAGCCTTGCAGCTTGCTCACCTTTTGCAATTCGAAATCGACCAGTTTCAAATCCGCGCCGGTCACCTTGGGCTCGACGGCCACATCGCCCAGCAGCGTGCCCTGCTTCATGATCAACCGCACATTCATATCGATGCGGGCCTCGATCTTGCAATCGGCCTCGGCACTTACATCGAACAGCTTGACACCATTTTTCCATTGCTCAAGCCGGGCTTCGCCATGCAGCCGGGCCGCGAGAAAAAGTTGCAGCGACGTTTGATCCATTGCGGTCGTGCGGACGTTCTGAACGCGAATCTGCAATTCCTTTTTCGGATCGACTAGTTCGGCCCGGTATTCCTTCCACAGGCCGTCGTTGACTTCATGCGTGTGTTTGCGGATTTTGATGCCGTCGCCGTCGGTTTTGATCGAGAATCCGTTGACCGCGCGGGCGGTTTTGCCCCATTTTCGCTCGTCGGTGAATTGCCGTGGCAGGCTATCGACGATGAGCTGTTGAATAATGCTCGATAGCGACTCTTCGACCGTTGGTCCGGCGGGGGCGGTCAATGTCGGCGAAACAATCGTCGGCTGCGGTGCCGATTGGACTGGCGTTGCCGGCGGATCGGCCGACAACATGCGCGGCGCATGCAAGAAGATCGCCATGGCGAAGAGGAACCGGACCGCTGAAGAACTTACGAATTGCATGGCGGCACGCGAAGGGTGAGAAGTTTTAAGCCGTCTTTTTGGAACCGTTTATCTGGGATTTCGAGGAAATTTGTCGCCGCAAATCGAAAAGCTGTCAATTGCAATCGATGCGATTTCAAGCGCAAAATGCGTGCTAGCGAGCGGAGCGGCTCAAGCAGCCGACGGATTTTTCGGTATACTCGATCCGTGGCGTCGCGTCGCCATTCGTCCGCGGCGAGCTGATTCATCTGGCGGCTCTCACACATCATTCGGGAGAACTCGATGCGAAAGATCGAAGCCATTATCCGGCACTTCAAATTGGAGGAAGTGAAAGACGCGCTGCACGCCAAGGGAGTGCAAGGGATGACGGTCACCGAAGTGCGCGGGTTTGGCCGGCAGAAGGGTCACACCGAGATCTACCGCGGAGCGGAATACGCCGTCGATTTTCTTCCGAAAGTGAAGCTGGAAGTGGTCGTCAACGAGCAAGAGGCGGCCGACGTGGTCGACACGATCCTCCGCAGCGCCCGAACCGGCCAGGTGGGCGACGGCAAAATTTTTATCAGCCCATTGCTCGACGTGGTGCGGATCCGCACCGGCGAAACCGCCGAAGCGGCGATTTAAGGTGGCCGCGACAAGCCTGTTCGCGCCGCCAAACAGTTCGCCGCTAACGGTTTTCCGGGCCGCTCTTGCTCGACAGCGCGCGGCCGATCTTTTCCAAGAAATCTTGGCCGATGGCAACGCCGCGGCGGAAGTCTTTGTTCCATAGCCGGCGGAAAATTGCCCACATGCTTGGCGGCTCGGTTTCTTGCGGCCGCAGCAGTGTGTCGGTGATTACGCCGGTGATGCCTCGGAGCCGGTCGGAATCCATGCTGCCGAACAGCTTTGTCAGAATCAGGAAATTGCGGAGCGCGCGAATCGCGTCGGGCGATTTCGCTTCTTCGACCAGAATCTCGATGAGCCGGTCGCTGGAACCGAGCGCGCCGCGCAACAGGTCGAACACGCCGCGGTCGTGCAATCCCTGCAACACTTCGTAGGCGGCCAAGAGCGCTTCGGCATGCTCCGCCGGCGCGTCGGCTAACCGCGATTGCAGCTCGGCGCGCGGATCGCGCGGCGGCAGTTCGAAGAGAATCGGCCGTGCCATCGCTGGTGCTCCTCTTTCGCGTTACGTAGCAGGCACACTCCGAGGATGTGAAAGAATGGGGACAGGCACCTCACGCCGACCGTTTTTGCCGGTGTTTCATCAAGCGAGTTCGGAGCCAGTCCCCATTCTTTCACAAGCTCTCCGTGTGCCGTCTCCGGCTTACACTCGTCCGAAATTAAACGGAGATCAAACCGCGTTTGCGGCGCTTCCTCGCTAGCGCTTCGGGCTAAGTGTGCCCGGACGGCACACGATGGGTGCCCGCTACTTTCTCACGCTTCCCATGTCGGTCTGGAGTTGAACAAGTTGCACGCCGTCGGGCGGACGATAGTCGGCGCGCTTCCATTTCCGCCGCACTTCGACTCCATTCTGCGGCGTGGGGTGGCCGAAGCGGTGGTTGAATCGCGGCAAGGGGCTATCGCCGAGCGGCTCTGGCAGGATTTGCATATTCACGGAGGTTTCTTTATAGGCGGGCGTGTGCGTTTGGGCGTCGGTATGGCTGCTGGTCAGGCGATTCACGGGGCTTTCGACCGAGTTCATCGGCATGTAAAGCTCCTTGCCCCGCACACGATCGCTCACCAGCGCCCGCACGCGCACTTGCCCGTAGCGCGACGTTAGCTGCACCCAGGTGCCGGATTGAATGCCCCGTTCGGCGGCGAGCGCCGGCGACACTTCGACGAACGTATCCGGCGTCATATGGCGGATGCCGGCGGAGCGATACGTCATATCGCCTTCGTGAAAATGCTCGAGCAGGCGGCCGTTGTTCAGGTGCAGGTCGAATTCGCCGTCGGGCTGATCCGGCGGTTCTTTCCAGCCGATCGGAAACAGCCGGGCCTTGCCGTCCGGAAACGCGAAATGCTCGGTATACAGCAGCGGCTCATCCTTGCCGCCGGCATGCACCGGCCATTGCAGCGATTTGAACCGTTCGAGCCGCTCGTAGTTCAGGCCCTCGAACAACGGCGCAACAGCCGCCACCTCGTCCATGATTTC
Source organism: Pirellulales bacterium (assembly GCA_036267355.1). Classification (NCBI taxonomy): domain Bacteria; kingdom Pseudomonadati; phylum Planctomycetota; class Planctomycetia; order Pirellulales; species Pirellulales bacterium. The sequence continues at coordinate 52,652 of DATAWG010000002.1, forward strand.
CGACGGATGTTCGTATTTCCACTTCGCGCCGAGATGATTGGCCACGTCGCGAATGATTTGCCAATCCGGCCGCGCGCCCGAAAGCGGCTCGAACACTTGGTACAGCCGCTGAACTCGCCGCTCGGTGTTGGTGAAGGTCCCCTCCTTTTCGAGGCTCGGAGTGCCGGGCAACACCACGTCGGCATATTGGCAAGTGTGGCTGAAGAAGATGTCTTGCGCGACGAAGAAATCGATTTTCTCGAACGCCGAAGCGACGTAATTCGCATTTGAATCGACGATCGTCATTTCCTCGCCGATCACATAGATCGACCGCAGCTTTCCTTCGAGCGCGGCATCGACCATTTGATGATTGTCGAGCCCCTTGGTCGTCGGCAGCTTCGCGCCCCACACCGTTTCGACCCGGGCTCGAGCGTCTTGGTCGTCGATCGATTGATAGCCGGGCAAGGCGTTGGGCATCGAACCGTGGTCGCTTGCGCCTTGCACGTTGTTATGCCCGCGCAGGGGATAGGCGCCGGTGCCGGGGCGCATGTAGTTGCCGGTCACGAGCAGCAGGTTGGAGATCGCGGTCGAGGCATCGGAGCCCTGGCTGTGTTGCGTAATGCCCATCGCCCACAGAATGCAAACGCTTTCGGCTTTGGCGATCCGCTGGGCGACGTCTTTGAGCGTTTCGATGGCGAGGCCGGTGCGCTGGGCGGCGAATTCGAGCGTAAAGGGCTCGAGGCACTTGCGGTATTCATCGAGCCCATTGACCCATTTGGCGAGAAAATCCGTTTTGGCTAAGCCGTTGTCGAGGATGTAGCGCGTGATGGCTGAGAGCCAGATCAGATCGGTGCTCGGCTTGGGGCGGAGAAATACATCCGCGCGGCGGGCCATTTCATGCTCGCGCAAATCGGAGACAATCAGCGTTTGGCCATTGAGCTTGTGGGCCCGCTTCACGCGCGTCGCCAACACCGGATGGCTCTCGGCCGTGTTGCTGCCGATGATCAACACCAGGCTTGCTTGGGCGATATCGGAGATCGAGCCCGAATCGCCGCCGTAGCCGACGGTGCGGAACAAGCCGGTCGTGGCGGGGGCTTGGCAGTAGCGCGAACAATTGTCGATATTGTTGGTGCCGATCACGGCGCGGGCCAGTTTCTGCATCAAGTAGCTCTCTTCGTTCGTGCATTTCGACGAAGAGATGAACGCCAGCGCATCGGGCCCACTCTCGGCCTTGATTTCGGCGAATCGCCGCGCCGCGAAGCCGAGCGCTTCTTCCCAGCTCGCCTCGCGGAAGCGGCCGTTCTCGCGGATCAGCGGCGTCGTGAGCCGGTCGGGGCTATTCACGAAGTCCCAGCCGAATTTGCCTTTGATGCAGGTCGAAATCCCGTTGGCCGGCCCTTCGAGCGGCTCGATTTTCAGCAGATGCCGGTCCTTAGTCCATGCTTCGAAACTGCAGCCGACGCCGCAATACGTGCAAACCGTTTTCGTGCGGCGGATGCGGCTATCGCGCATGGCCGATTCGGCGTCGGAAAATTTCATGATCGCGCCGTAGCCCGTCTCCGGCTCGACGCCTTTCACCACGTCGATCATGCCGTCGATGGCCGGCTTCGGCAGCGCGGTGAAAAAGCCCGCATGCCCGACCATCGATTTTTCCATCAGCGCATTGCACGGGCAGACGGTGACGCAATGGCCGCACGACACGCAACTCGAATCGCCGATCGCCGAACCGCCGTCCCACAGCACGCGCGGCTGCGGATCTTCCCAGCGGATCGAAAGCGTCTCGTTCACTTGCACATTCTGACACGCTTCGACGCACCGCCCGCAGAGAATGCACTGATCCGGATCGTAGCGATAGAAGGGGTTCGTGTCGTCGACCGGATACGGCTTGGGCCGATAGGGAATTTTCTGATGCTCGACGGCGAGCAGTTTCGTGGTGTTGTGAACCGCGCAATTGCCGTTGTTGTTGTCGCAAACAGTGCAATAGAGCAGGTGATTGGCGAGGATGCGATCCATCGCCTCGTGCTGGGCGGCGAGCGCGGCGGGCGATTTGGTGACGACCGTCATGCCGTCGGCCACTTTCGTGCCGCATGCCCGCACGAGTTGCCCGCCGACCTGCACGATGCAGGTGTCGCAGGTTTCGATCGGCCCAAGTTGCGGATGGTAGCAGACCTGCGGCAGCTTCGTGCCGGCGCGATTGATGGCGTCGACCAGGCGTTCGCCGGGTTGCGCTTCGTACATCGCGCCGTCGATCGTGATGGGCATCGCCGAATCCCCTATGCTTCGTGGCCGCCATGATCCGCATCACCGACGCGGCCGCCCGTATGATGGCACGGATCGCCGCAAGCGGCAAGGATTGGCGCCCGGACGCCGCTCGTTTGCTTGACACACCGAGTCGCGATGGGAAAATGCTCTTACGCGATAAATCCTTTCGACTCCATTCCCAGCGATGACGAAACACATCCATCGGCAAATCGACGCTCTGAAGCAGAAAATCTTATACGTCGGCACCCTCGTCGAAGAGGCCATTGCGAACGCCATCTCCGCGCTTATCAATCGCGACGCCGTGATGGCCCAAAAGGTGATCGCCAACGACTCGGTGATCGACCGCATGGAGGTCGAGGTCGAGGAAGAGTGCCTGAAAATTCTGGCCCTCTATCAGCCTGTGGCCAACGATCTACGGTTCGTCGTCGCCACGCTCAAGATCAACAACGACCTCGAGCGGATGGGCGACCTGGCGAGGAACATCGCCAAGCGAACCAGCTATCTCGCGGGGGCGGAGGCGATGGAGCTGCCGGTCGATTTCCGCGGCATGGCCATGAAGGCCCAAAATATGGTCAAGCAAAGTCTCGACGCGCTGGTGAACGCTGATGCCGCGTTGGCCCGGCAGGTGCGCGAGGAGGATGATGAAGTCGACGAATCTCGCCAGCGAATCCGCCGGCAGATCCTTGCCGCCATCCGCCGCAATCCCGAGCGGACCGAATATCTGTTGAAGCTAAACTCCGTGTCGAAACACCTCGAGCGGTTGGCTGATATGGCCACGAATGTCGCCGAAGACGTGATTTACATGGTGGAGGGTGAAATCGTGCGACATCAAACGATCGAATGATCACAGGCAACATCCCCCCTTTAATACGGGGCATTCCGGCGGTGGAAACCTACGCTTTGGCTCAAAATACTAGCCCGAAGCGTTAGCGAGGAAGCGCCGGTCGGCGGGTTCTTTCCTCGCGAACGCTTCGGGCCAGCATGCTGAGCGGCAGGTTGGCGGCAGTGCGTCGTCTGGCCATACGATGCCGGTTGGCCGGTTGGCCGGTTGGGGCGGTTGGGGCGGTTTGCTTGACGCCCTCGCAGAACGTGGTTAGGCTCAAATGATGCCGGCGCCAAATCGGGATCTTATCTTCGCGCCCGTATTTGCCCACGATTCAAATCCATTTCCGCGGGGATGATTCCACGGAATAAGTGCCCAGGATCGGCCTCGCGGAACTGAAGTTCGCGGGGTGGTTTCGCTTTGCTCCCGAACGGATCGCTCATGTCGCCTCGCGGAAGACGCCAGTCGAATCGGGGTGGGCAGTCCGGCGCTGGGTTTGCCCGTTTTAGTCGGCGTGGCCGCGAGCTGGAATTCCGAACGGCCGTCGAACGGCTCGAGCCCCGCTGCATGCTTTCGGCGCAGGGGCTGACCGAACAGGCCTATACAACGGTCGCACTGGCGAATCCGCTTGGAACCGCATCGCCTGCAACCGGCAGTGCGTCGCCACCCTCGGCCGCCTACACGCCGGCCGAAATCGAAAGCGTCTATGATTTTGACCAAGTCGCCTTCGCCGGCGGAACGATCCAGGGCAATGGCGCCGGGCAGACGATCGCTCTGATCGATGCCTACAACGATCCCGACATCCAAGCCGATTTGACGACTTTCGATTCGGCATTTGGCATCACGGCGCCGCCGACGTTCACCGTGGAAGGGCAGACCGGCAGCACGACGCAGTTGCCCAGCACGCCCACGCCCGGCAGCAACAACGATTGGTCGCTGGAAATCTCGCTCGACGTCGAATGGGCCCATGCCCTAGCGCCGGATGCCAAGATCTTGCTCGTCGAGTCCAATAGCAGCAGCCTGACGGATTTGTTCGCCGCCGTCTCGACCGCGGCAAACACGCCCGGCGTGGATGTCATTTCGATGAGTTTCGGAGCATCGGAGTTCAACGGCGAAGCCTCCGACGATTCGATTTTCACGACGCCGTCTGGCCATTTGGGGGGCGCCGCCACGACGGGCGGAACGGAGCTAGCCGGCGGCATCACGTTCGTCTCCTCCGCCGGCGACGCCGGCTCGCCCGGCGGTTATCCGGCCTATTCGCCGAACGTCTTGTCTGTCGGCGGCACGACGTTAAATCCCAATCCGAACGCTCCGCCCACGTATCTCGCCCCATCGGGCACGTACTCCAGCGAAACGGTTTGGGACAATAGCAGCAGCTCGGCGACCGGCGGCGGCATTAGCGTGTATGAACCCGAGCCCTCCTATCAGGATTCGGTGGTGCCGAGTTCCGACAGCGACGTCAACAATGTGGCCTACCGTGCGATGCCCGACGTGTCGTTCGACGCCAATCCGAACACAGGCGTGGCGGTCGTGAATTCGTTCGATTATGGCAGCGGCGCCGGTTGGGTGCAGGTCGGCGGCACCAGCCTCGGCGCGCCTTCTTGGGCTGCGATCATCGCCATCGCCGATCAAGGCCGGGCGATCGACGGAATCGGTTCGTTGAATGGCGCGACGCAAACGCTGCCCGATATCTATTCGATGCCGAGCAATGCCTTTCACGACATCACCGGCGGCAGCAACGGCACGTATAGCGCCACGGTGGGCTACGATCTAGTCACCGGCCGCGGAACGCCCATCGTTTCGTCGATCGTCGGATATCTTTCGCCGTTCGCTGTTCTTTCGACATCTCCGGCCAACGGATCGACGCAGTACGGGGCCACGCAACCGCAGTATCCGACCAGTTTCACGGTTACTTTTAGCCAGCCCTACTCGACCTCGGGCATCACGGCATCCGATTTCGAAGTCAACGGCGTGGCCGCCACTTCGTTCACCGAAACCAGTTCGACATCGATCACATTCAGCTTTTCGAGCAGCCCGGTGATTAGCGGCCAATTGGCGCAGACGATGACGATCGCTGCCGGCGGGCTCGATCAGGCGAGCAACAATTCGCCGCTGGTGGCGTTTAGCGGCGCCTTCTACGAGGATCCACTCGCGCAGCTTGCGGTCGTTTCGACGACGCCCGCGTCAACATCGGTCGTCGAAACACAGCTTGCCCCGCTAACGTCGCTCACGGTCGACTTCAATGAAGCCTATGCCACGAGCAGCATCAGCAAGTCGAATCTGACGTTGAGCGAGGGGACGGTCACGGGCTACACGCTGGTAAACTCCACGACCGTGACCTATTCCCTTAGCGGGTTGCCGAGCACCAGCGAACTGACCGTTTCGATCGCCGCCGGCGCAGTCACGGACCCCGACGGGGGCGCCATCGCCGCCTTCACCGCGACCTATGCCCTGAGCAGTGCGATTATCGGCTCTCCGGGCGGCTCGTTGGTTTACGAAACGGAGATGAACGGAAACATCACGAATCATCGCGGATCGACAACCACCTACACCTATACCGCGGCAATCGCTGCCGGCCAGACGATCACCGCCGTCGTTGTTCCCGGAACGCTGCAAGGGGCCCAGCTTTCGGTGGTCGGCCCGGGAATCGTGAACCAAGACACCATCACCGGCTCGGGCAGCCAGGAGTTCGTGCTCCAAACCGTCCCTGTTACCGGCGGTTCGTACACGTTCACGGTTTCCGCTCCGAGCAACAATACCGGCAGCTTCACTTTGGAAGTGTTTCTCAATGCGGCCGTTTCGACTTCAGGAATCGGCGGAGCGAGCAACAACCAATTTTCCGAAGCGCAGAGCATCACCGGCTTCGAAACGATCGGACCAACCGCCACTCGCGCGGCCGTCGTGGGCAAGACGGGCGTCTACAACAGCTCCGAACTGAGCGATTATTACTCGTTCACCCTCGCGGCCGGACAAACCGTCACCTTGGCCGTCGCCGATCAGAGCGGGGCCGCCGGCATGATCAACGTCGCCCTGCTGAATTCGAACGACGGCACGCTCGCCAACGGCACGCCGCTGGACACGAATGTCGATGGGGCGATCGAGAATTTCACGGCCACGGCCGCCGGAACGTATTATGCCGAAGTCACCGGCGACGCGGCCGATATTACGTATTTGCTCAACGTCACGGTCGGCGCTGATTTCGATCTGCAAGCCAACGGCAGCCAGGCGGCCGCCCAAAATATCACCGGCACGGCCGGCGTGTTGGGGTCGATCGTGGCTTCGGCGCCCACGCAGTGGTATGCCGTCAATCTTGCCGCGGGCACTTCGCTGAGCTTGCAAACCTACACGTTCGGCGGCACCGTTGCCAATCAAGAGCAGTTCGTCGACCTCGCTCAACCGCAGATCCAGTTCTACAGCCCAACGGGCACGCTGCTCGCCTCCGGAACCGGGTCGACCAATCAATCGCTGGTGGCAACTGCCAGCGCCAGCGGAACGTATTACATCGAAGTCACCGGTGGCGGCGGCACCACGGGCGAATATTTCCTCAGCACGTCCGTGGCACCTTCCGTGTCGGTAACGCCGATCGCTCCGAATCCAACCAACACGGCGGTCTCGCAACTACAGATCGTGTTCAACGGGCCGGTGGCCGGCATGTCGCTGGCCGACCTTTCACTGAGCCTGAACGGCGGCCCGAACTTGCTCACCGCAAACCAGACGCTCACGACCACCAACGACACCAGCTTCACGCTCGGCAATCTCGGATCGCTGACCGCGGCCAATGGCGTGTATGCCCTGTCGGTGGCCGCCAACTCGGGAATCACCAATCAGAATGGGCTGGCGCTGCAAACCGGCGCTTCGACGACGTTTACGGTCGATTCCGATCCGCCCGAGGTCGCAGGTGTTTACGTCAGCGGCACGGCTTGGACGCAAACATTCTTGAGTTATCTTGCCAGCCACGGCCTGGGAAGCGCGCAGCTCGGCTATTTGATCCCGTCCGGTTCGAGCCAACTACAGGATATTCCCTGGGTAAACGTCAACACGATATCGGTCGTGTTCAATGAAAGTGTTTCGGTCAACGCGGCCGATTCGGCTCTCGAATTGATCGGTTCGCCCGACCTGCCCCCTCCGGCCGCCTTGAGCACCGCCACGTTTTCATACAACGCGGCGACCAACACGGCCCAATGGACATTTGCCTCGCCGCTGGCGACCGATAAATATCTGTTGAGCATTCCATCGGCCGATGTGACCGACTCGCTCGGTTCGACGCTCGACGGCGAATGGACGAACGGTTCGTCGGCGTATCCATCGGGCAACGGAGTCGCGGGCGGGATATTCAATTTCCAGTTCAATATTCTGCAAGGGAACGTGACTCGCGATGGCGGCGTCACCGGCCTCGACGGAAATACCGTCCGCCTGGCCCTTTTGCAAAACACCACCACCAGCGGCTATTCGCCCTTCGATGATTTGATCGGCAGCGGAACGATCACCGGCGTCGACGGCACCTACGTGCGACTTAATCTCGAACAGACGCTGCCGGCGGACAATCCGGTGGCGCCGGCCGCGCAGCTCGGCGACGGATCGGGCGATGCCGTCGCATCGACGTCCGGCGACGGAGCGAGCAGCGATCTCGCTTCGCCTGCGGTCTCGCCGCAGTTCCTGACGGTCGTTAGCGACTCAGCCATCGATCAACTCGTTCTTGAGCCGCCAGCGCCGATTCCGGCCGCCGACGATTCGCCGCCCGCAACCTGCCCCTCGGCGGGTACGTCCCCGGCCGCGGCGACGACGCAACCCTCCTCCGACTCGGCAAATTTGCCGACCGCGACGAGTTCCGCCACCGCCGCGCTTCCGACAGCAACATTCACGACAACAACATCAACGGTTGCGACATCAACGGTTGCGACATCGGCCGGGCCAACGCCAACGGCACTGGCTTCCACGGCTGCGACCTGGACGCCGTCGACCTCCACGCCGGCAACCTCGCTCGAGCGAAATATCGGCCCCGTGCCACTGGTCTCGACGCCACTCGCGGAAAGAATACCCGGAGAACCGGAGGACGGATTTGCCGCTGCAGCCGTAGTAGATTTCGCCGGTCCGCCGCGAGAATTTATCACGACTGGGGCGCCAACGTGGGCCAGCGATGTCGCGGGGCCGATGGCCGAACCGCATGGCGACAGCTCGATCGAGGACGGCGGCAGCGATGCTGCGGATTCCGGCAAACTGATTCAAGACGATGCGGGCGGCGATCCACAGGGGATGCCCAGCGGCGACTCGAACGGTGGGCTCCAGAACGATGCCGATTTCGATCCAAACGCCGCTGCGCGTGCTTCCGTGGACCGCCGTTCGACGGTCGACACTCGCGCTGCGGATGATTCGGCCGCCGATGATTTGCTGACGGATCTTGTTTTGGAGCAGGAGATCGATTGGCTTCGCGGCGGATAGCGCTTGAGAAGGGTGCGAGCTGCGGAGGCGGTAGGATAGTTCCGCGGATGACGACCGGAACGACGGATTGATGGGAAGGATTCTTCGATGGCAACTAGGATTTACAAGACGCTAATGACGTTTGCAATTTGCGCGCGTAGGAGTAGCCAGTGGCATCACAGATTCGAGCATGCATCCGGGTTTTGCCGGGCTTTGTGCGGTTGGTTTCGAGCGGCCTGCTTGTAGCGGCTTTTTGTTCGACGGCCTTTTCCTTGCGAACGGCGCGCGGTGAAGTCATCATCACCGCACCGACGGTTTCGCTCCCGTATTCGGCCTCCGACCGCACCGAGACGGTCGAGGTGTACGTGCAAGACACGGACAACCCGTCGCCGCAAGTCGGCGACCAGCAGGTCGAGCTCGCGCTACCGTCGAGCCCCGACGTGTTTTTCACCTCTGCCGGCGCCACGGTCGACCACCCCTATCTCTTCGCGCCGCAAGCACCAGTCCCAAATGTCACGAGCAACGTCGTTTATGGGACCGATTATCCGTATCAACCGCCCTATGACGTCTCGCCACCAGTTCTGGCCGATGGCGACGGCCTGCTGATGGTTCAGTTGACGGTGAAGGGGGGCACTGTCGGCGATTTTCCGTTGACGTTCAACCTAAAAACCGGAACGGACGCGGTAGGAACGGCGCTCTTCGACCAATTGAGCGATCCGATTGCATTCACGGTGCAAAACGGTTGGATCGACATCGCCCCGGCGCCGGTGCCGGAGCCCTCGGGGATAGCGCTGGCGGGAATTGCGGTTGCCGCGGGCCTGATCGCGTGGCGCCGGCGAGCGCGACTTCGCCGGCCGGCTGAGGCGGTTTAATCGGTTCCAACGAGACCGCTCGGTGCGGCGACTTGGGCCGGGTGCGATGCGCGCAAAAAAAGACCCGTTCAGCCTGGCTAGGTCTGAACGGGCCTTATCTAGTCAATTTGGTAGCCGATTCCTCGAACGAACTGCCTTTGGAGCAGCCTATTTTTGGAGTCATTCTTTTTGGAGCAGCACAAGGACCGTCTCCACATGGTCGTCCCAACGGCGTCGCCGTCGCTGGGATAGGTATCCTTAAGAAAGGAGGTGATCCAGCCGCAGGTTCCCCTACGGCTACCTTGTTACGACTTAGTCCCAATCGCAGAGTTCATCTTAGGCGCCTGGCTCCTTGCGGTTGCTCGAGCGACTTCGGATGCCCCCCACTTTCGTGGCTTGACGGGCGGTGTGTACAAGGCTCAGGAACACATTCACCGCGGTATGCTGACCCGCGATTACTAGCGATTCCGGCTTCATGCAGGCGAGTTGCAGCCTGCAATCCGAAC
>DATAWG010000003.1 GCA_036267355.1 Pirellulales bacterium
GCCATCCATGTTCAGACACTTTCGTTCCAGGCGGGCGAGGAAACGCTAAGGCGCACCAATCTCGGCCGCCTGCGAGCAGGCAGTCCGGTAAATCTCGAACGGTCGCTTGTGCTTGGCGACCGGCTCGGCGGCCATTTGGTCACCGGCCACATCGACGGCCTCGGCACGCTCACCGAACGCCGCGACGACGGCGATTGGTCGACCTGTTGGTTTCAATCGCCGGCGGATCTAATGCAGCAAATCGCGCCGAAGGGATCGATTGCCATCGACGGTGTGAGCCTGACGGTGGTCGGGGCTCTCGACGATCGCTTCAGCGTAGCGCTGATTCCGCACACGCTCGCCGCCACGACGCTCGGCCAATTGGCAACCGGCGACACCGTGAACCTCGAGACCGATGTGCTGGCAAAATACGTCGAACGTCAGATTGGGGACAGGCTCCCGACTTAGGCCCGGCCGAATAACATCCGCTTTTGAACCCCTCACCCTACCCTCTCCCGCAAGGGGAGAGGGGTCTGTGGAGAAGTTATTGTTCGGCCAAGCCTCAGGCGACAAGACGCGGCAGTTCGCTTGCGGTTTCGCGCGTCGGCCAATCATTGTTCGTCGGAATGGCGATCGGTCGATTCGCCGCGTTGGGTGAGCCACAGCAGAAGCTGAAACATCAAGAACACGCCGAATACGCCGCACATCACCCACGGCCAAGGCCGCAGGATCGCCGCCAGCGCTTGCCAATGATTGGCATTCGCGACGGCGTCCAATAGGGCCAACACGACGATTGCCCCCAAGCCGATCAGCAGCAGTCCGCAGCCGAGCGACGTCATCAGGCCCTTGAAAGTCCCTTGTTCGGTCGGTTGTTCGTGTTGCACTTCGATCGTTCGGCCGCGGACGAGGCTTCGCGGAATCGCGTCGCTCAGCTCGATGTCGCGAATGGCTTCGATCCATTCGGCGGGTTGCTCGCGGTCGTGGATCGCGCGCGTCAATCGCCGAAGGGCGGCTGCTGCTGGGGCAAACACCTCGTCGTTTTCGATCGTCGACGAATCATCCTCGCTGGCCGGCTCGGCCGCGGTAAGCGGCGAATCACCCTCGCCCGGCGGCGACAATTCGAGCCGATCTTTCGTGCCGACGATCCTGAGCCAGCCCCCCTGGAAGTCTTCGGGGGGGAGAATCGACCAACGAATTACGCCCGTTCCTTCGCCCGCCATTTGCACCGTCAGCGTGGCATAAGCGGAATCTGGGCTGGGCGTGGGGGGCCACGCCGGCGAACCGAGCACGCCGACCCGCGTCACGTCGCCCACCAATGCACGAATCAAATCGATATCGCGGGCAAAATGGGCCAACACCGCCCGGCGGCTGCGATCCTTTGCCGTGCGCTCGAAAACGAGCTGCTCGATCTGGCCGATCGGCGATCGCTCCGGATCGCGAAGCAATTGGCGGAGCTGCGCGATCGCCGGCGAAAATCGGGCCGGCAGATACGGCAGCACCATCCCGCCCGATTCGCGGCGAATCATGTCGATTTCATAACAAGCCAACACGGAATTCAGCACCGGATGGGCAACCAGCAGCGGCACCTCTTCCTGAACTAATTTGCGAAGCTGCTCGGTGCGCAATTCTTCGGCATCGCCGTCAGCGGTAGTGCCTTGCCCCGGCGAAGCGACCACGACCGCATCGCACTGCCCACCGGCCAAGAGCGATTCCCATGGCACTTCCTTGATCTTGCGGATTCCAACCGCTTCAAGCCTTGTCCAAGCGCCCTGTGGCAGATCGCAAACGACGGCAATTCGGTGTTGCGGATCGCGGGCAGCCGCCGCAGCGATCGCAAGCGTTTCGTCGTCGAGGCCGAGAAGTGCGAGGATCAAGGGGAGGCGAGAGGTGAGGGGCGAAGTGAGGGGCGAGGCGCGAGGGGCGAGGGGTTAGGGGTTAGGGGTTAGGGGCGAGAACGTCGGCGCGGCTGGTTCGGAGGTTTGATCTACTGCCGCCATTCTAACGGCGAACGAGCCGGCCGCACATTCTCTCCCCTCTCCACTTCGCGGGAGAGGGGCCGGGGGTGAGGGGGCAGTGACTCGAAGGCAAACCATTCCATTTGTTCCGGCGTCAAGCTTGGAATCGGCAGCATTGGCTGCAACCACGAGTGCTTAATTTGACGCATCGAAGCAACTAGGCGGCAGCGTTTGGCATGCTAGTTTAATTTGGTAAAACTGGTGAAGCTGCGTTGGGCGTGCCGATAAGTAAAAGCGGTTGGGCGTCTTGGCCTACATCCTGAGGGCCGCGGCGTCCAGACTTTGGTTTCCTCCCCACCAAACGTCCAAAGGCCTTTGCTATGAGCGCCACTGCGCCTCATTTTCTGTTGTTTTCTGAATCGCGTCGTCGCTCGGCCAGTTCCCCGCCGAGCGACTGGCGGTTCGTCTTGCAATCGCTGGACGGTTCGAGCCGGCTCGAAGCAGCCGACGCCGAACCGGCCCTCGGCGGCGAGCGGCTAGAGCTGCTGGCCGTCGTTCGCGGCCTGGAAGCGCTCGAGCAGCCGTCTCGCGTCACGCTTGTGACTCCCAGCAAGTATGTCGCCCGCGGGTTGAGCTACGGCTTGTCCGATTGGCGCGAAAATGATTGGAACTGGGAACATCATGGCCAAATGGTGCCGATTAAGAACCGCGATCTCTGGCAGCGGTTGGATCGGGCATTGGCATACCACCGGGTGCAATGCCGAGCGACGGTGCCGAACGAACCACCAGCCGCGGCCAATGCCGACGGCCATGCGGTTCGATCGCCGGACCCTCAATCGACCGCGCCGGTCGGCGGAATCGACCAGTCGGCCAGTCGTCCCGACAATTGGGTCGGCGGATGGCTCGATAGGATCGCGGCAGTCTGGGGTCGGACGATTGCATTCTTCCGCCGTTTGAAAGAGTGGTGGACGGAAATGGAAGCGCCCCCCAGTTGGTGGCGAGTTTCCTGATCGCCACGATCGGCCGATCTGCGATTGTGCCATTGCTTTGGCCTGCGGCCGGACGAGAATCGGGCCAGACGGCGACGCGGCGGCGAATGACCGACGCCGCGGAAAAAATCAAAGTTGGAGTTCACGCTTTGGCGTGTCGCCGAAGACACGCTAAAGGCGTGAACACTGACAAGGCCGGCGCGCGAATTGCACCGGCCGGCGAACGAATTTGATAGGAGCACTAACGTGCCAAACCCCATAGAATCCGATAAGCTGGGCGCGCTGGCGGAAGGCCGCTACGAAAATCCGTTCGAAATCCTCGGTCCGCACGAAGTGATCGAAGGGGGGCGGAAAGCCCTTTCGGTTCGCGCGTTCTTGCCGGCGTCGACCAAAGCGTGGGTCGTCGATCAGGCCCATGCTTGGAGCCGGCCGATGCAGAAAATCCATCCTGCCGGTTTCTTCGAAGCGATTTGTCCCTTGATTGACTCCTCACGCCGAGATCTCTACATGTTGCGAATTACCGATGCAAACGGCGAGCAAACCACCACGCACGATCCGTATGCCTTCGAGCCGCTGTTGACCGGCTACGATCTGCACCTGTTGGGCGAAGGACGCCATTGGCGAAGCTACGACCGGATGGGGGCCCAACTGCGAACGGTCGACGGCGTGGCCGGGGTGAATTTCGCCGTCTGGGCGCCGAATGCAAATTCGGTCAGCGTCATCGGCGATTTCAATTCGTGGGATGCCCGGCGGCATCCGATGCGAAAGCATGTCCCGGCCGGCATCTGGGAACTGTTCATTCCGGAGCTGAAAGAAGGAACGATCTACAAATATCGCGTCAAACACGGAGCGTCGGAGGTTGAAAAGTCCGACCCGTATGGTTTTGCCGCCGAGCTTCCGCCTCGCACCGCCTCGAAAGTCGTCGATCTCGACCGCTACCGTTGGGGCGATCAGGGCTGGGTCGCCAACCGGCCGCAATACAATTCGCTCGAAGCGCCGATGTCGATCTACGAGGTGCACCTGGGAAGCTGGCGCCGACCGGGCGACGACCCGAAGCGCTGGTTGCCCTATCGCGAGCTGGCGCATCAACTGGTCGATTACTGCAAGGAAATGGGCTATACGCACCTCGAGCTTTTGCCGGTGAGCGAGCATCCCTTCTCCGGCAGTTGGGGCTATCAAACCGTCGGTTATTATGCCGCCACCAGCCGCTACGGCTCGCCTGAAGATTTCATGTATTTCGTCGACCTATGCCATCAAAACGGCATCGGCGTGCTGATCGATTGGGTGCCGGCGCATTTTCCGCGCGACGGCCACGGGCTGTTTCGCTTCGATGGCACCTGTCTCTACGAGCATTCCGACCCGCGGCAAGGCGAGCATCCCGATTGGGGCACGCTGATCTTCAACTACGGCCGGACCGAGGTGCGCAATTATCTGCTCTCGAACGCCTTGTTCTGGCTCGACAAATATCATATCGACGGCCTGCGGGTCGATGCCGTGGCATCGATGCTCTATCTCGATTACAGCCGCCAAGAGGGGCAATGGATTCCGAACGAATTCGGCGGCCGTGAAAATCTCGAAGCCATTTCGTTCATCAAGGAATTCAACGTTCTGGCGCACGAGCATTTTCCCGGTGTGCTCACCGTCGCCGAGGAATCGACCGCCTGGCCGAGCGTCTCGCGGCCGACGTATGTCGGCGGGCTGGGCTTCAGCCTGAAGTGGAACATGGGCTGGATGAACGACACGCTTCGCTACATGCGCCACGAGTCGATCCACCGCAAATACCATCAAGACGAGCTCACGTTCAGCCTGATCTACGCCTTCCACGAAAATTTCGTGCTGCCGCTCTCGCACGATGAAGTGGTGCATGGCAAGGGCGCGCTGCTGAGCCAGCAACCCGGCGACCTATGGCAGAAGTTCGCCAATCTGCGGCTGCTCTATTCCTACATGTGGACCCATCCGGGCAAGAAGCTGCTCTTCATGGGCGACGACTTCGGCCAATGGAACGAATGGAACTACGAAGAAAGCCTGCAATGGCATCTCTTGCAATGGCCGGCGCACCAGGGCCTGCAGAAATGCGTCGCGGATTTGAACCGCATCTATCGCCGCGAGGCGGCCCTGCACCAAGTGGATTTCGATCCGGCCGGCTTCGAATGGATCGATTGCCACAATTTCAACGACAGCGTGTTGATCTATATTCGCCGGGCGAAGAATGCGAACGACTTTTTGATCGTGGCTTGCAATTTCACGCCAGTGCCGCGCATGGCCTACCGATTCGGAGTGCCGCAAGGGGGCTGGTACGAAGAAATCTTCAACAGCGATTCGACCTTCTACGGCGGCAGCAACCTGGGCAACGGCTCCGGCCTCCGAGCCAGCGAAACAGAGAGCCACTGCCGGCCCTATTCGCTCGAAATCGTGCTCCCGCCGCTTAGCGTCAGCGTGTTGAAACCGCGCGGCTAATAACGCCCTCGCCGATAATGCAGGAATTCGGTAGCCCGCAGCGCAAGCGAGGAATCATCTCACGTTGCCGGAGGGTAGATCGGCGCCCAGGCCAAAAGACAAAACTTCTTTGCTAGCGCTACCGGCTTGAGAACCGGATCATTCATCGCCTTCGTCTTCGGGCGGGGCGGCGGGGCCGCTGCTCGAGCCGGCAAGTTGGGCGGGAGTCGCTACTAGCTTGAGGCCGAGATCCCGTTCGATTGCCCGCAGCTTGGCCTGCCTGGCTTCGTCGGCAAGGGCGCGGGCCGCCGCGCCGGCTTGCCCGGCGTCTCGCTGTTCGAACGCCTCTTGCTGGGCTTTCAGGAACTGTTGACGGAACACGTCTTCCGGCGGGTCGATCGACTGCACCTGCACCACATAGGCAATCGTTTGCGGTTGATTGAAGGCTTCGGTGGTCTTGCCGACGTCGGTCGTAAACACCGCACGCATGAAATCCTCCCCGGCAAGATCCAGGCCGGAAATCTGCGTGATTCCGATCGTCGGCCGCATCGAACTGCCCATGGGCGTGTTGCCGATCGTGAGCCAATGGAAAGGGCCGATCGTCGGCACGGTGACATTCGCCCGATTCAAGAAGATGTCCTTCAGCGATGCGCGGCGGTTATTCGCGTCGTCGGCGTCCTTCTTGGCCTCGGCCAGCGCCAACTTGCGGGCCTCGATCACCTTCCAGGCACGCACCACCTCGGGCTTGGCGTCGGCGAATGTCGGAACATAGGCCGCGGCGTAGTCGGTCCGCCACCAGAGATACGAAGTCTTGCCGTCGGGCGACATTGACTGAGTGGGCACGTACGAAGCCAGGTTCGGATCGAAGGCCGTCTGAGTGAAGTAGGTCACCCGCCTGACAATTTCATTGAATTCCATCGACTTGCCCAATTCGGTTTGCTCCTCGGCTTCTTCGGCCGAGAGCGAGCCGGTCGATTCGAACGTCATACCCGAGCCTTTCGCAGTGGCGGCGAAATCGGGGGCCTCGGGCTCCTCGGCCGGCGGCTTGCCGTCGCCGATCCAGGCCGAGACGGCCCGGCCGTAGTTTTGCACCTGGGTGCGGATTTTTTTCAAATTGTCGTTGATTTCGCGTGCGGCTATTTCATTGGCAAGGGTCGAACGAATTTCCGCACGCAGTTTCGGATCTGACAACGATCGGAATTCATCGGCGTTCGACGATTCGCTGCCAGCTTTGGGCGTTTCAGCTTTTTTTGGCGATTCGACCTTTGCGGGTCCGGTTTTCGCCGGTTCGGTTTTCGCCGGTTCAGCTTTCGCCGGCTCAGCTTTCGCGGGCGTAGCGGGCGGGGTTGTTTTTGCGGGCTCAGGCTTTGCCGGCTCGGTTTTGGCAGCAGTTGCTTTGTCGGCAGCGGCTTTGTCGGCAGCGGCTTTGTCGGCAGCAGCTTTGTCTGCCGTGGCTTTGTCTGCCGTGGCTGTGTTGGCAGCGGCTTTGTCCGCAGCGGCTTTGTCCGCAGCGGCTTTGTCGGCGGTCTTTGCCGGTGAGGTGGGTGCCGGAGGGGTATCGGTTTTTGCCGCGGGTGGCGGCGTGGTTGTGGCCGGACTGGCCGTGTCGGCTAATGCCAGCAACTCATTGTCGGCAAAGGGGTGAATTGCCGGTCGAGAATCCGAGGATTTGTCGGAGGCCGGCTTGTCGGCCGCCGGTTTATCGGTGGTTTTATCGGTCGCCGGCTTGGCGGGCGGCGGGGCGTTCGTCGCCGGTTTGGCCGGTGCCGCGGGGTTGGCCGGCGTCTTGCCGGCATCGGGTGTTTTGGATTTATCGTCATTCTTCGGCGTTGCGGGCTTTGCCGTATCGCCCGCCCTTGGTTTCTCGTCGGCCTTTGGCTTTTCAGTTGCCTTCGACTTCTCGTCCGTCTTTGGCGGCTCCGTGGCCTTCGGCGATACGGTCGCCGGTTTTTCGCTGCTCGGGGTAAGCGACGATTCGTCGAACGTCGATTTGCGATAGCTTTCCTTGTTCTGCTGGTAATAGTCGTCGATTTGTTTGTCGGTGATCTGTGCCTCGTCGGCCTTTGCCAACTTGTCCTGCGGGGCCTTGATGTATTGGAATTTGGCCCGGGCCGGCATCATGAAACCCGGATCGGGAAATTGCGGCTGCGGGAGTCGATCCTTGAACTGGTCGAACAGCTTTTCGAGTTCGTCGTTGCCGGGCGTGGGCACTTGGTCGACGAAATCCTTCACCGCCACCGGCACCACCTGCACGGTCGCCTGCCGGTTCAGCCGGCTGAAATAATCCCATCGCTCCTCGGGCGTGTTGTAATCGACCGAATCGTTGAACAGCAGCGATGTGAAATAGCGGACACGGAGTTCGAATCGCAGGGCGTCGAAAAGTTGGTCCGACAGCATCGACGGCGAACCGCGGCTATCGCCGACGGCCTTCAACAGAATGGCGCTCTTATCTTCCTGACTCAGCGCGTTGCCCGACACGCGGTTGATGAAGTTATTGATCGACGCGTCGCTGACGCTCATTCCCAGCAGCTCGGCCTTCTTGTCCAAAACCATCGATTCGAGGATGCCGCCTTGCGACTCCGGCTCAAACAGAATGGGCCGAGTGTCGCGGTCCATTTTGCCGATATCGGCGGCCTTTTCGTGCAAGAGGGTCAAGAATTTGTTGATCCGTACGCGCCACGTGAGCTTGCTGCTGACCTCGGCCTGCGTAATATCGCCGTAATTCCATTTGGCGAGCAGGGGGACCTGGCCCGGCCCGCTCCCATTGTTGGCCCGCCCCATCAGCGACGGCCCGACGCACACGAAAGCGAACATCGACAACAGCGTGATAAACGCCAAAGCGATCTTATTGTTCTTGCGGAAGATGGCAAAAGGATTGTACGACTTGGCCATTGCGATGATTCCTTGCTCGTTGCGACCGGATGTCCCGTGATTCGGAGCTGCAGAGGTCCGAAGATGTGGTTACCGGAAGATCTCTATATTGAAAGCGCGGGCTGGCGCGGGCTGTCTGAAAAGGTTGCGCCGCAAACGAGGCCCACGCACCTTCGGCGGCGACCGGCGAAACCGAATACTCCTGCACCCCCCGTTTCGCTTGGCCTCCAGACCGATGCTCGGAAGGCCGCGGGCGATCGGTTCGTGGCCCACCAACGTCTCCGGACGCGCTTGGCATCCGGCGGCCGGTCGGATACATTGCCGAACACCAGTCAGCATATCCGCTTACGGCCGGTGCAAGCTAGGAATTCTACCGGTGGCCGAGCTAAATGCAATCCCAATCGGCGGCGGGAGCGGTGGCCGCATCGCCTGTTGCCGGCAGCAATTGCAGCGATCAGACCGGTTCTGGGGGTACCCGCCGCGACGGATCGCATAGAATGCAGCGGTTGAGCCGAAGCGCCGCAGGGAAAATGAACAATCCCCCGGCCAACGGCGATATTTAGTGACAACATTAGTAGGTCAGGCTTTCTAGCCTGAGCGACGAAAAGACGAATCCATCAGGCTGGAAAGCCTGACCTACGAAAGATTCGGCATGGCAAAGAAAAAGGCCGCTAACGGCTCGACCAAATCCTTGGTGATTGTCGAATCGCCGGCCAAAGCGCGCACGATCAGCAAGTTTCTCGGCCGCGGGTTTACGGTCGAGGCCAGCATCGGGCACGTTCGCGATCTGCCGCAGGGGGCCAGCCAGATTCCCGACGCCTATCGCGATCAGCCTTGGTCGCGGCTCGGCGTAAATGTGGAAGAAGATTTCGAGCCGCTCTACATCGTTCCCCCCGGCAAGGCGGCCCATGTGCGCAAGCTCAAAACGCTCGTAAAGCAGGCCAAGGACCTGTATCTGGCAACGGACGAAGACCGCGAAGGGGAAGCCATTAGCTGGCATTTGAACGAACTTTTGCAGCCGCGGGTGCCGGTGCATCGGCTGGTGTTTCACGAAATTACGAAAGAAGCGATCGAAAACGCGCTGGCCCATCCGCGGCAAATCGATGCCGATCTGGTGCGGGCGCAAGAAGCCCGGCGGATCGTCGATCGGCTCTACGGCTACGAGGTGTCGCCCCTGCTGTGGAAAAAGGTGCGGCCGAAGCTCTCGGCGGGACGGGTGCAAAGCGTCGCCGTGCGGCTGATCGTCGATCGTGAGCGGCAACGCATGGCATTTCACGCGGCCAGCTATTGGGACCTGCTGGCCACGTTTGCCACGGCCGAAGGCGAACAGTTAGAAGCGACGCTCGTCGAAGTCGATGGCCGCGAGATTCCGGCCGGCAAGGATTTCGATCCGGCCACCGGCCGCCTGAAGTCGGGCGAAAAGGCGCCGCTGGTGCTCGACGAACAAGCGGCCAACCAATTGGCCGACCGTTTGAAGCAAGCCCAATTCCGCGTCGCATCGCTCGAGGCCAAGCCCTACACATCGAAACCTTATCCGCCCTTCACGACGAGCACCTTGCAGCAAGAAGCCAACCGCAAGCTCGGCTTCACCGCCCGGCGCACGATGCAAGTGGCCCAAAGTTTGTATGAAAACGGCCATATCACCTACATGCGCACCGACTCGACCACGCTCGCCTCGGTGGCCGTCGAGGCCGCGCGCGAGTTGGTCGCCAAGGAATACGGCCCGGAATTCCTGCCTCCCTCGCCGCGCGTTTATCAAACCAAGGTAAAAAACGCCCAAGAGGCGCACGAGGCAATTCGCCCCGCCGGCCATCCGTTCGACTTTCCCGAGCAATTGCGCGACAAGCTGAGCGCCGAGGAATTCAAGCTCTACGACCTGATCTGGAAGCGCACCGTCGCCAGCCAAATGACCGATGCTCGCGGCACCCGGCTGACGATGCGAATCGCGGGCGAAAGCACTGGCGAAGCCAGTGGCACACGGGCAACTTTTCAGGCCAGCGGCAAGACGATCGAATTCCCCGGCTATTTTCGAGCCTACGTCGAAGGTTCCGATGATCCGCAGGCCGACCTTGCCGAGCGCGACGCCGTGCTGCCGGCGGTCGAACGCGACGAAGCACTGGCCTGCCGCGAACTTCTGCCCAAGGGACACACCACACAGCCCCCCGCCCGCTTCACCGAGGCCACGCTCACCCGCTCGCTGGAAGAAATGGGCATCGGCCGCCCGAGCACCTACGCATCGATCATCGACACGATCCTGGCCCGCGAATATGTCGTCAAGCGCGGAACGGCTCTGGTGCCCACATGGACGGCGTTCGCCGTCTCGCAACTCTTGGAAAATCATTTGCCGAGCTTGGTCGATTACCAGTTCACAGCGCAGATGGAAGACGATCTCGATTCGATCAGCCGCGGCGAAAGCAAGCGGACCGAATATCTGCGGGGCTTTTATTTCGGCGATAGCTCGGGCGTCAACCCGGCCAATGGCTCGCCGGGCCTCAAGCCGCAGCTTGAAAACAAAGTCGAGCAAATCAATGCCCGCGACGTAAGCCGGATCACGATCGGCCAGCCCGAAGGGCAAGAGCCGATTTTCGTTCGCGTCGGCCGCTACGGCCCCTTCGTCGAGCAAGGCGAGCGCAAGGCGAGCCTGCAAGACACGATGGCCCCCGATGAATTGACCGTGCCGGTCGCGCTCGATTTACTCAGCCGGGCGCAGCAGGCGGAAGAGCCGCTGGGCATCTGCCCGGATACGGGCCGGCCGATCTATTTGAAAACCGGGCGATTCGGGCCGTACGTTCAACGAGCCCCGGCCAATGAAGATGAAAAGCCGCAAAACGCATCGCTGCTCAAAGGCATGCGGCCGGAGGAAATCGACGTGGCCGCAGCCGTGAAGCTGCTTTCCTTGCCGCGCGAGCTTGGCCCGCATCCGACCAGCGGCGAAATGGTGGTGGCTCACAATGGCCGTTTCGGGCCGTACGTGAAATGCGGCACGGAAACGCGTTCGCTGCCGGCGGGCATGTCGCCGCTCGACGTGACGTTGCCGCAAGCGCTCGAGCTCTTGGCCCAACCGAAGGCGCAGCGCCGCGGATTCGGCGCGAAGCGCGAGCCGCTCAAGGTGCTCGAAGGCGTATCGCCGGTCACGCAGCAGCCGCTACAGGTGTTCGACGGCCGCTATGGATTGTATGTCACCGACGGCGTGACCAACGCATCGCTGCCGAAAAACAGCACGGCGGAAGAAGTGACGCTCGACGTGGCCCTTCGCCTGCTGGCCGACCGCGCCGCCGCTGGCCCGACGAAATCGCAACTCCGCAAAGCCGCCAAAGCCAAAGCCGCGGCCAAGCCCGCCGCCCCAAAGAAAAAAGCGGCGAAGCCGAAAGGCGCCGCCAAAAAGCGCGCCAAGAAAAAAGCCGCCACCTAAGACCGCGTCGCTTCTCCCCCAAGCCCGGGGAAGGCCCCACGCGTCTTCTAATTGAGCCCGCTTTCATCGGCCTTCCCCGGGTTCGCGAAACCATCTTAGCCGCCGTCAAACCGTCGAAACGGTTGACGCTCTCTTCGCAACGCAACACGCTATGGCGTGTCGCCTGGACGCGAAAACAGTTGACGGCCTGCCTTGCCGCGAAAGACAATGCGCGGAGTTATGCTGTGGAATCGAGCAGGGTTGGCGATGGAGACGCATCAAGCTATTAGTCGGCCAGCGGTTTGCCCCGCATGCGGAGCCGACTTCTCCGGCGCAAGAAGTGGCTGCTGGCTTTGCGGTTGGAAGGCGGACGACCCGCTCGATCCGGCCAACCGAGCCCCGTTCAAATGGACGTTCAGTCTGAATTCGCTGTTTCTTTGGATAGCCCTGCTTGCCGTTTTGATGGGCTTCGCGAAGTTGTCGTTGGAGATCGGAATCGCGCTTGCGATCGTGTTCATCCCCGCGGCAGTGAACACCGCCGGCATGGCCGGCTATCGGCAACGCAAATTGGGGCGAACGATGACGGTGCCGGAGAAGCTAGGTGCGTTTGCCCTGTCGGTCGGTGCTTTTATTTTCATCGCGGCGATCATTGTATGCGCTTCGGTTTGCACGGTGTTCGTGGGCGAGGCAGCATCGCACATGCCTGATGGAACGGCTGGTGTTTGCTGCATACTTTTTGAATTAGCTTTCCTCGCCGGCAGCATTGCCGCGGTGCTCGCCGTGGGCCGACAAGTTCTTCGCGGCCTCTGGAAAGCCCTGTGCTAGCGCGCGATCCACGGCGCAATCAACTACTTGGGGCGCGATATGCCGTCGAATCCACCCAGCGACCAGCGGCGGCCAAACGATCGGCCGGCGACTTGTCCCGAATGCGGAGCGGAGTGGCGGGGCGATGCCGACTCGTGTTGGCTTTGCAAGCGGAAACTGGGTGGCCCAGTCGGTCCCCGCGGGAACCAGAAAATTTCACAGGCGGCGAATCCGTATGCGTCCCCCGCCCCGCCCCGCGGCGAGTTGGGTTGGACGTTCAACCTCAGCACGCTGTTTCTTTGGACTGCGCTGGCGGCGGTGATCGCGGGCGTCGTGCGAATTGCGCCCGGCTTGGGAATCGCGCTGGCGGTTGTAAGTATTCCGGCGGCATTGCATTCCGTCGGTGTCGCGGCGTATCGGAGACGCAAATCGGGAGTCGCGCTCAGTGTTTCAGAAAAAATTCTTGCGTTTGTGGCTTCGTTTGCGCTCTTCCTTGCAATTGCCATCGCAATCTGGATCGCGGCAATTGGGGCCCTTCTTGTAATCTGCCTGTCGTCGGTGGCGCCAAGCGGAAAAGGCGCCGCAGGCACGGAGCTCGTCGTGATCCTCGTGGCAGGAACCGGCGTTGTCTTCATGCTCTCGTTTGCGTTTTTCATTGTTCGTGGCCTCTGGCGTGCGAAACGTTGAATGGACGCGAATCAATCCGCGGATCGGCCCGCCGTGTGTCCTGAATGCGGGGCCGCGTTTTCCGGCGAGGGAACCTACTGCTGGCTCTGCGGTTGGCGGACCGGCGATCCGGTCTCGGCGGACCCGAAGCAACGGGCCAAACCGCGACGTAATCCTCATGTCGCGCTGCCGAATACCGGAAAAAGATTGCAATGGACGTTCAGCCTCAGCACGCTATTCCTGTGGACGGCATTGATCGCCGTGGTGATGGGCGTGGTGCGAATCGCACCGGGCCTGGGCATTCCGCTCGCGGTGCTGAGCCTGCCGGCGGCGTTGCAAACGACGGCGATCGCGCTGAATCGCAGACGTCGATCCGGGATGCCGCTTACGCTCGGAAACAAGATCGCCGATTTTGTAGAATCGATGGCCATGGTGATCGTCTTCGCGGCCGTCAGTGTTTTCACGGCGATTGCGGCCTTTGTTGCGACCTGCACCGCGACCGGGTTTAGCTTCGTCGGCTCCGTGTACCACGGCAACGGGGGAACCTTGTTCACGTGGGTTGCCGCAATCGCTGGCGGCACTATGTTTCTCGGCCTTTTCGCGTTTTTCTTTCATCGCGCGCTCCATCGAACTGGGGATTGATCCATGCGACTTCGCGAGCATCGTTTTTTGGGGATGACGCAGAGCTTGTGCCCGGAATGCCTCGCCGTCGTGCCGGCAAAGATCATCGTCAAGGACGAGTCGCGGGTCTATTTTCGCAAGCGCTGTCCGACGCACGGCGTGCGCGAAGATTTTGTGTGCTCCGATGTGTCGCAATTCGATCGGATGGAGTTCAGCTTGCCGGGCAAGGCGCCGCTGTTCGGCGTCGAACCCGACAAAGGCTGCCCGCTGGATTGCGGGCTGTGTACCGAGCACGAGCAGCACACGTGCGTCGGACTGGTCGAAATCACCGCCGCTTGCAATCTATCGTGTCCGGTCTGTTATGCGGCCAGCGGGCCGGGACAAAAACATCTTTCGATCGAGGAATGCCGGCGGGCCATCGATCGGCTGGTGCAAGTCGAAACGCGGCCGGAAGTGCTCCAGCTTTCCGGCGGCGAGCCGACGATTCATCCCGATTTTTTCGAGATTCTCGAATATGCCTGCGCTCAGCCGATCGATGTCGTGATGATCAATACCAACGGCATCCGGCTGGCCCACGATGCGCCATTCCTCGAACGCCTGGCCCGCTACAAGCATCGGCTCGAATTCTATCTTCAGTTCGACGGCTTTGACGACGCCGTTTATCGAACGTTGCGCGGCGAGCCGCTGGCGGAGATCAAGCGGCGAGCAGTGGAGAATCTCGGGCGACATGGGCTGCGCACGACGCTCGTGACCACGCTGCAAACCGACGTGAACGAGCATGAAGTCGGTGCGATCGTGCGGTTCGGGCTCGCCCGGCCGTGGATCACGGGGATCAGTTTTCAACCGGCGACGTATTCCGGCCGCGTCGTGCTGCCCGAGAGCCTGGAGCGGAGGATTACGTTTCCCGATGTGATCCGCGAGATCGCCCGGCAGACCGACGGCCTATTTCACAAAGACGATTTTCTGCCGCTGCCGTGCGCCCATCCGAATTGCCACAGCCTGGGCTACGCCTATCGGAGCGGCGGCCGCGTCGTTCCTTTGGCGCGATTCATCGATGCCCGGAACCATTTGGAATTGCTGGCCAACGGGATCACGTTCACGCGCGTCCGCGCCCGCGAATTGATCGAGCAGTATTTGGGCAGCCAGAGTTGTTGCGGCGGCAAGTGTGGGCCGGAAAACGGAACTGCGGATGCGAACAATTTGGTTTCGATCGGCGGATTGAACGGCAGCGCGGTTGGCACGCGGCCAGGCGAGATAAGCGATTGTCGAATCGCGAGCCCGGCCGAAGCGGAATCGCTTGCCGAAGAGTTCTTTCGCCGGGCGACGGCCGAGCAGCTAGCGCCCGAAGACGTGTTCCGGATCACGATCACGTCGTTTTTGGACGCCTACAATTTCGACGTGCGGCGGCTGATGAAGTGTTGCATCCACCACGTCTTGCCGAGCGGCCATGTGATCCCGTTCTGTGCCTACAATGTTCTCTACCGCAACGGCCATGTTCCTTTGCCGACGCTGCGAACGCTAACGGCGTTGGCGGCCGGTGATCCGCAAGGCCGGTCGGAGCCGGAGCGAGCCCAGTTTTCGGCATGATTTATCGGTTCCAGGCCGCACAGCTTTACATGCGGCTCGCCGCAGCCTCGACAATTATCGCGCACTTTGCGTGCGTTTTGCGAAAAACACTGATAGAATCGTAACCGGGGGTTAATATTGCCGGACTACACTATTCATCGCACGTTCTGGCAGACGGACCGTTGTTCGCCAGGCCGGCAATTGCCGATGCATTAGAGTCGCGGCGAGTTAGAGAAAGCTTTGCGTCGCATCATGATTCTCTTCGGCGCTCGCTGCGCCGTGCGTGCTTCGTACTGACGATCGTTCGGCGGTTGATTGCCTTTCGATAGATTGCCTGGGCGCATTCGGTTTTTCCGCGCGAGGGATATGAAGTCTGGCGAAGAGGTCTTGAATGGAACTTCGATTAAAAGTGCTCGAAGGAAAACAGGCGGGTCAAGAGATTCGCATTCCGGGCCCGAAATTTCTCATCGGCCGCGGCGAAGAATGTCAGCTCCGGCCCAATAGCGATGCCGTCAGCCGGCAGCACTGCATGCTCCAGGTGGAAGACGGCCGCGCCACGATTTGCGATCTGGGCAGCCGCAACGGCACGCTAGTGAACGACGAGCGCGTCGAAGGCCGCTACGCGCTGAAATCGGGCGATCGGCTTTCGATCGGCCATTTGCGATTCGAGGTGCATCTCACCACCGATTTGAAGGGGCAGAAGCAGCCGATCGTCAAGAACGTGAAAGAAGCCGCGGCGCGAACGCGCGAAGCGGCGTCGGCGCAGGATGTCGATGTCGACGCCTGGCTTCACTCCGAGGAACCGGCGGGCTCGAGCCGCAATGCATCGTCTCGTGACACGCAACAGATAAGCCTCTCCGACACGTCGGCAGGAATCGACTCCGCCTCGGTGCTCGATCGCACGGCGAAAGACACCGCCTCGGCGAGCACGAAAACTTCCGGTTCCAAGCTTGCAAGCATGCGGCCCCCTCCGACCACCGCGGATGGCGGCGCGGCGGCGGCGGAGATTTTGCGGAAATTGGCGAAGTATCGGTGAGGTGCAAGAGCAGTTGGGAGGGCTGCCTGGCGGGGCTGGCCCAGGGAAGGCCGGCGGGGCGGTTTTCGGTGGCGAGGGCGGTGAGGGGCCTTCCCTGGGCTTGGGAGGGCAATGGTGCATGCGCAGGCGCGTTCACGCCGTTTTGCGCGGCGGATCGGTCTTCGGCGTGCCGCGGCGCCGCGAGCCGGAGCGGGCGGAATAAAACCGCTCTCGGCTTTGCTCCTCATCCACGAGCCGAGCCCGCGATTTTAGCACGTCGCTCCGCGTCGCCATCCCGAGGATCCGCGTCGGGTCGGCCGCATCGACGACCACCAGTCGGCCGATTCCGGTTTGCACCATCCGCTCGACCGCCTCGCGGCAAGTTTCTTGCGGAAAAGCCGTAATCGGCGGACTGCTCATCATGTCATACGCGATGATCGGGGCCACGCGCTTTCCCTCGCCCGAGCTCTCCGGCGACAAGCCCTCGGCCCATTCGTCGAGCAGATCGGTTTTCGTAATCACGCCAAGCAAGCTGCCGTCGGTAGCCACCACCGGATAGCCCTGGTGCTGCTTGCTCTTCGGGCCGAGGAAGAATTGCTTGACGAGCTGTTGAATCGGCATCGCCGCGGGAATGGTCACTACGTCGCCCGACATCACCTGCGCGACGCTCAACCGCTCGAGCGGATCGACGCCGTATTCCTGGCTGACATGCAGGCCGCGGCGGGCGACCTTTTCGGTGAGAATCGAGCGCTTCATCGTGAGTACCGTGAAGCCGTAAGAAAGAATCGAACCGAGCACCAGCGGCACCAGTGCTCCGGTATCGTAGGTGAATTCAAGCGCGAAAATGGCGCCGGTGAGCGGAGCACGCATCGTGCCGGAGAGCACCGCTCCCATGCCGATCAGCGCACATAGCTGGACGTCGCCCCCCGGCAAATAGTGGGCTTCGATCGCCCCAAGGATGCCGCCGACGATCAGAAACGGTGCGAACACGCCGCCGGATGTGCCCGATCCAAGCGCGATCGCCCACATCACGGCCTTGGCCACCATCAGGCCGAGCATCACGCCGAGCAGCATCTTGCCCTGCAAGATTTCGAGCACCACGTCGTAGCCGACGCCGAGCGCTCGCGGCTCGAAATAGCCGCCGATGCCGACGACCAGCCCGCCGATCGCCGGCCACCACATCCAGTGGATCGGCAATCGATGAAACGTATCTTCGGCAGCGTAGATTGCCGCCGTCAGTAGAAGCGACAGCACGCCGACGCTCAGCCCGACCACGACGGTTGAAAGCAACAGCGACCAACTCGGCACGAACGCGTGCTGCGGCAGATGCTGCATCATGGGCATCGAATCCAGCCCAAAGAAATACGGCCGCAGCATCGCCGCCAATCCGGCCGAGAGAGCCACCGGAATCAGGCTCCGCGGTTTCCATTCGAACAACATCACTTCGACGGCCAGCAACACGGCGGCCAGCGGCGTGCCGAAAGTGGCGGCCATGCCGCCGGCGGCCCCGGCCACGAGCAACGTCTTTCGCTCCGCCGAAGTCAGATGGAAAATCTGGGCGAAAATCGAACCGCAAACGCCGCCCGTCATGATGATCGGCCCTTCGGCGCCGAACGGCCCGCCCGTGCCGATGGCAATCGCCGACGAAACGGGCTTCAGCACCGCCACCTTGGGCGACATCCGGCTGCCGCCGATCAGGATCGCCTCGAGCGCTTCGGGAATGCCGTCGCCGCGAATCTTTTCCGAGCCGAACCTCGCCATCAACCCGACGATCAATCCCCCCGTCACCGGAACCAGGATTGCCCAAGCGCCCAAGTGATGGTTCGAGGGTTGCACCAAATCGCCGCCGCCGGATAGCGAGAAAAACCTGGCAACGTGGAAATCTTGGAAATAAAACACATTCGTGAAGAATCCGATCAACCGCTGCAGCACCACAGCCACGAGTCCGCAAGCGACTCCGATCGGTATCGCCAGAGCGCAAAGCCAAATCAGCCGCGAATTGGCCGTGAAATCGCCTTGGACCACCGGGGCGGCTTGCGGCTTGGGCTTTCCTGTCCTGATGCGCTCGGTTGATCGATCAGGGGCGGAGCTGGCATCGGAATCGTCGGTGGGTATGGAATCGGCTGGGCTCATGAGTGGGAATTCTCCTCGCATCGGAGATTACCGCGCAAACGGTCCCGGCGGCTAGCGGTAATCCCGCAACCACCGGGTGCAAAAACTCGTCTGGCCCCGATTGGCCGAGCGAGGGTACTCTGCCCCCTGTTCCGCGCACTGGCAAGAATCTGGCCTGCTAGCAGCTATCGAATATATCCAAATGGCGGGCGATTATCTTGATTTGTCGAGCGATCCGCCGCCGCGATCCGAACAAAACGGATCGCGAAAGCAGCGGCCCTATGTCGGCGTGACATTCGCCTGTTGCGGCGTGTATGCCCAGGTTTATCTAAACCGCCAGCAGACGGCTTACCAGGGCTATTGCCCACGCTGCTCCAAGAAGGTCGAGATCAAGATCGATCCTGCGGGAAGCGATTCGCGGTTTTTCACTGCCTATTGAGCGAATCGCTGCTTTCGCATACTATCCGCCCCGAAAATGCGCCGCCGCCCCGCGCAATCTGCCCCAAGCCCAGGGAAGGCGGCGCCAAGCGTCTCCGTTGGTGTTGGCCCAACGCCGCCTTCCCTGGGCTTTGTGCCGCCGCCAACCCTACCCACGCCGCCAAACCGCATGGATTACGACCTCCAACGTTCGACGCGTAAATGCGCGAAGTCGGGCCGCGATTTGGCCTCCGGCGAGGCTTTCTATTCCGTGCTGCTATCCGACGGCCCAAAAATCGTCCGGCACGATTATTCCGCCGAAGCCTGGTCGGGACCACCGGAGAAATCGCTCGGATGGTGGAAATCGCAAACGCCGCCAGCCGAATCGCGAACCAAGAAACCGCAATGGGCGCCAAATGATGTCATGCTCCAGTTGTTCGACGAACTGGCCGAGCAACCCGATCGGGCCGACATGCGCTATGTGCTGGCGCTGTTGCTGTTGCGGCGGCGCGTGCTGCGTTTGGAAGAGACCGACGGCCGCGATTCGCAGCGAGAAACGCTGCTGGTTTATTGTCCGCGGCGACAAGCGGAATACCAGGTGCCGGTGGCCATGCCGGATAAATCGCGGGCCGAGGAGATTCAGCAGGATTTGGCCCGGCTGCTGTTG
The DNA here is from genome assembly GCA_036267355.1 of Pirellulales bacterium. Classification (NCBI taxonomy): domain Bacteria; kingdom Pseudomonadati; phylum Planctomycetota; class Planctomycetia; order Pirellulales; species Pirellulales bacterium. The sequence goes on from DATAWG010000003.1 coordinate 19,490, forward strand.
AGCGAAGCGGCGTGAAATGAGGCTACAGGCCGAAGGCTGTAGGCTACAGGTACGAAGCGAACGAGTGAGGCGGGGTCTTGCGAGTGGCTTTGCGGCCGGTGCATTTTTCGAAGGGAACTCGGTGACGCGATTTTCTCCGCCAGCCTCGGGTCTGCGGCCTCCGGCTTTGCTCTGCATGCTGGTCTTGCTCATGACTGCCAGCGGTGCGACGTGCCCAAGCTGGCGGCATGGCGACGAGGTTTTGCCGACCGCGTTGCCCCCGACGCCGACGCTCCTGCAGATCACCGATTACGTGAACAGCAACTCGGCACTGGTGCGTTCCGACTATTCCGCGGGGCGGCTTGCCGTGCCCGGCGCCCCGTCGATCCCGGTGACCTTGGCCCTTGAAGGGCCGTTGCGGTTCCGCTTGAAAGCCAGCACGGCGATCACGGGATCGGAAGTCGACATCGGCAGCAACGACGAATTGTTTTGGTTTTGGGCGAAGCGGCAGCAACCGCCGGCGCTTTATTTCTGCCGGCACGATCAGTTTTTCGCGAGTTCGGCCCGCTCGATTTTGCCCGTCGAGCCGGAGTGGATCGTTGAAGCGATCGGTTTGCCGCGGATCGATCCGTCGGAGCAGCCGCGCGGACCATTGCCGGTCGGAGCCAATCGGTTGGAAATCCGTTCGGTGCGCCGCGGTCCGGCGGGAGATCTGACGAAGACGACCGTGGTCGATGCGCGCACCGGCGTCGTTTTGGAGCAACATCTCTACGACGCCCGAGGGACGCGAATCGCCTCATCCTTCACGAGCCAACACCATCGTGATCCGATCAGCGGGGCGGTCTTGCCGCGAGAAATCGAAATTCAGTGCCCCACCACGCAGCTCGATCTCCATCTCAGCCTCGATGAAATGCAAGTCAACGTGCTCGGCCCGCAGAGCGCTGGACTGTGGATGAAGCCAGTGTATCCGGGCTACCCGGAAGTGAATTTGGCCCAGGGCGCTCCGCCGCTCGTGGGGCCAACGCAGTTTGCGCCGAGCAGCACAATTCCGCCGCCGAATTACGCGCCGGCGCCGGCCGCAGCGCCGGGGCCTGTTTATGGTCCGGCGGCAAATTACGCCCCGCAGCCTAGCTACGGCGCTGCAGCGCAAAGCTATGTTGCGCCGCCGCAGACCAATCCGCCGCCGGTCGGGTATCGCTCCTATCCTTAGTCGAACGGACGAACGAGCCGAATTGGCGATTTAGCCGAGGGCTGGATCCGCGCCGACGCGGCGCATCTTTTGCCGCGCGCGAGACAGCGTCGGGCCGACGCTGTTTTCAGGAATGCCTACCAGCGAGCTGATTTCCTGGTAGCTCTTTCCTTCGAGATGATACATGCGCACGACTTCGGCTTCCGAGCCGTCGAGTTCATCGAGCATGCGCTGCACTTCGTCGCGGTTTTGCAGCCGCTCGGCCACACCGCCGCCGACGCCATCCAAATGCGGCGGCTCCGGAGCGTCACTCAGTCGGGCTGGAGACTTTTTTTTTAAGAGCTGATGCACCACGACGCGCCGCGTCACGACCGTGAGATAGGTGGCCAGGCTGCTTTCGCCGCGAAAGTGGCGCAACACGGCGAAATCGTCTTTCACCAGCGTGAGGATCACGTCGCCCGCCAGATCTTCGCGGTCTTCGGTGGAAAGGCGAATCGACCGCGCTTGCGCCGAATGGTTGATCACATGGATCACGAGGCCCATGAACCGATCGACGAACTCTTCCCAGGCTTTGGGTTTGCGCGCCAAGCAGCGCGCCAAAAGATTGCGGTCGATCTCAGAAAGTGCCACGGCGAATTTCCCAATTGCCAGACGACAGCCGGCCCCGGCGACGCGAGTCTCCCCGTAGCATCCTGGCAACGAAGGCGGATAGCGCAATGGCCCGCAGCACGCTAGCGCCCCTACAGAGTGGACACGACATTTTACGCCTCCCCGGTCGCCGAAGCAAGCCGCCGTTTCGCAAGATGACAGACGCGGTGGTGGGTGGTACCATTCGCACTCTACGACGACTTTTCCATCAAAAGCGATTTCCCGATACAAGACGCGAGGCAACCGATGGGCGAATGGATCGAAGAAGGGGAAAAGGCCCCCGACTTTACGCTTGAAGACGATCGCGGCACGAAAGTAAAACTTTCCGCCTGCCGCGGCAGGCCCGTCGTGCTCTATTTTTATCCCAAGGACGACACGCCCGGGTGCACGCGCGAGGCATGTGCCTTCCGCGATCGCAGCGCCGAAATCGCGGCTGCGGGCGTCAGAATTTTCGGCATCAGCCCCGACACGGTTGAAAGCCACGGCAAATTCCGCGACAAATTCACGCTGAATTTTCCGCTGCTGGCCGACGTCGGCCACAAAGTTGCCGAGCGGTTTGGCGCGTGGCGCGAAAAGAACATGTACGGCAAGAAAACCATGGGCATCCAGCGATCGACGTATTTGATCGACCGCGATGGCCGGGTGGCGAAAGCCTGGAAAAGCGTGCAGGTCGACGGCCACGACGCCAAGGTTCTCGAAGCAATCGCCGCTCTCCCCACCTAACCGCACGCCGCGCTCCAAGCCCTGGGAAGGCCGTCTACAATCCTTCCCCTGAAATCCGCACGGCCGGCCTTCCCTGGGCCTGCCACCGCCAAACCGGCCCCGCCTTCCAATCGATCTTGCTTCTTCCCCCCGCGCCGATATGGTTAAAGAGGACGAACCTCCCTTCCGCCGCCAGCGATGACCTTATGCCCAGAATCGACGCCAACCGCTTTGATCGCGCCGGTCGAAATGGAGACAGTCCGCCGGACGACGACAGTCCGCCGCAAGGCGATGGTTCACAGCAAAGTCAGCCTCCGCATAATGTTCCGGAGCAATATGATCCGCAGCAGGATGCGGCGACGAAGCGAAAGATCGTGTTTTGGATTGCGCTCGGAATCGTCGCTTGGGGAGTGGTGTTGGCGCTCGGCGATTTTATGGTCAATCGCGATCAGCGCCGCACGCTGATCATCTTGGCCAGCGTGGTCGTGTTTGTCGGTTTTTGGTTTACGATGTTGCGCAGCCGCCGGTCGTTTGACAGGCCCAGGCGTCGTCGCGATTAGAAGGCATCTTGTCAGGATCGAATTCGCATGTCGCAATCGAATCTCGGCACGCTCGATCGCGCCGCTCCGCCGGCGGAAACCGCCTCGACCGCCGGTTTGTCGATCGGCGACTATTTGATTCGCCGGCTGCAAGAATACGGCATCCACGACGTGTTTGGCATTCCGGGCGACTATATCCTGAGCTTCTACAACATGCTCGATTCCAGCCCGATCCACGTCGTCGGCTGCACGCGCGAGGATTGCGCGGGCTTTGCCGCCGATGCCTATGCCCGGGTGCGCGGGATGGGGGCGGTGTGCGTGACGTATTGCGTCGGCGGACTGAGTTTGTGCAATTCGATAGCCGGGGCGTATGCCGAGAAATCGGCGGTCGTGGTGATTGCCGGTTCGCCGGGAATGAACGAACGGATCAACAATCCGCTGTTGCACCACAAGGTGCGCGATTTTCGCACGCAAGCCGAGGTGTTCGAAAAAATCTGCGCTGCAGGCACCGAACTGACCGACCCGGCGATCGCTTTCCGCGAGATCGACCGCGTGCTCGACGCCGCCGCGCGAACCAAGCGGCCGGTGTATATCGAATTGCCGCGCGACATGGTCCACGTCGTGCCGGAGAATCCGCATTCGCTCCGCTCGACCGAGGCGGCGGCAAGCGATCCGGCGGCATTGGCCGAGGCGGTGGCCGAAGCGGTCGCTTGGATCAACAGCAGCCGGAAGGCCGTGATCGTTGCCGGGGTCGAGATTCATCGGTTTGGTTTGCAAGATGAAGTGGTGGCGCTGGCCGAGAACTCGCAAATCGCCATCGCCGCGACGATCATGGGCAAGAGCGTCGTGAGCGAATTGCATCCGCTCTACGTGGGGCTTTATGAAGGAGCGATGGGGCGCGACGAGGTGACGCAATTCGTCGAACAGAGCGATTGTGTCATTCTGCTCGGCACGTTCATGACCGACTTGAACCTGGGCGTGTTTACGGCCCATCTCGATCCGCGATCCTGCATCTATGCCACGAGCGAACAGCTTCGCATTCGGCACCATCATTTCCAGGGCGTGCAGCTGGCCGACTTCATCCGGGCCTTGGCAGCGGCGAAACCGGCGCCGCCCGCGCGCAAGCTCCCCCCGCCGCAGCGGCAAGAGCCCTTCCACCTCGAGCCCGACGCGCCGATCACCGTCACGCGGCTCATGGCGCGGCTCAACGAATCGCTCGACGACGAAACGGCAGTGATTGCCGACGTCGGCGATTCGCTATTTGCCGCGACGGAGCTGATCGTCCACTCGAAGACGCTATTCATCTCGCCGGCGTATTACACTTCGATGGGCTTTGCCGTGCCGGCGGCGCTCGGAGTGCAAGTCGGCCGGCCCGACTTGCGATCGGTCGTGCTCGTGGGCGACGGGGCATTTCAGATGACGGCGATGGAACTTTCGACGATCGTGCGAAACGGTTTTCCGACGATCGTGATCGTGCTCGACAACAAAGGCTACGGCACCGAGCGGTTTCTGCATCCCGGAAAATTCAACGACATCAACCCCTGGCAGTATCAGAAACTGCCGGAAATTCTCAACGGCGGCACCGGCTATGAAGTCCGCACCGAAGGGGAATTCGACGATGCCCTGCGCAAAGCCTGGGCCGACACGAGCGCCATGAGCCTGATCCGAGTGCACATCGGTCTGACCGACCGCAGCCAGGCCCTCAGCCGATTGGCCGACAAGCTAAGCCACCGGATTTGAGCGACCGACGAACCACAAAGCGATTCTTCTGCTTCGTATTTGCGTCATCCGCATCATTCGTGGTTCACACTGCTTCGTATCCGTGTTCATCCGTCTGATCCGTGGTTCCCCGGCTTCATATTCGCGTCGTTCGTGGTTCCCAGCTTCGTAATCCGTGGTTTCTCTTTCACTTCCGCAGCAGCAGTTGAAACAGATTGCTGTAGTGGTCGGTCCACACGACTGCGTGAATCGGCGCGGCGTCGCCGGGCGGCAATTCGGGCGGGGTGGCATTTAGGAACGCCCGGTTGTTCGTCAGCAGCATGTAGTCGGTGTGGTAGATCAAGTTATCATCGTCGTCGACGGTTTTGATCCGGGTCGTGCCGAGATGGTAGAAATCGGCGGCGGCTTGCACGACCGGGGCCAAATCGACGTAGCGATTGGTGATGTGCACCGCGATGATGCCGCCATCGGCCATGTGCCGCTGGTAGATCGCGAACGCTTCGCGCGTCAGCAAGTGGGCGGGCGGGGCATCGCCCGAAAATGCGTCGAGCACCAACACGTCGAATTTTTGGGGCGGTGCGCGGTCGAGCGACAGCCGGGCATCGCCCAACACGACGTCGGCCTGGCCGCCGCAATCTTTCAAGAATGTAAAATACGTGCGGGCGATTTTTTCCACTTCCGGATTGATTTCGTAGAACGTGATCCGCTGGCCCGGCTGCCGGGCGTAAGCGGCGAGCGTGCCCGCACCCAAGCCGACGACGCCGACTCGCAGGTCGGGCTTCGACTGAAAGAAGCGGATCGCCCGGCCCGCCCCGGTGTTTTCGGCATAATAGGTCGTCAATCGCTGCCGCTGCACCAGATCGGGGCTCAAAAATTGCCGGCCGTGGCGGATATGGCCGTTTCGCAATTCGATATAGGGGGCCGTGGCTTTGTCGCCTTTGAACTTGCGAACGCTTACCAGTCCATAAAAATTTCGGGCTCGGTAGATCGTGTTCGCTGCCGGAAGCGAGTCTTTCGTTTGCCATACCGCGACGAAGCACAACCCGGCCGCGAGCAGCGATGCCGCAATCATCCGCCCGATGCCAAAGGGCGCCCGCGCGGCGGAAGAACTGCGAATCGAATAACGGCGCCGACTGCTGGCGATGAACCATACCACCAGCGCCACGCCATAGGACGCCACGAGCCCGAAGTTCCATTCCAAAAAGCTCTTGAATATCCGCGGCGCAATCAGGCTGACGAAAATGCCGCCGATCGCTCCGCCGGCGGCGATCATCAGGTAGAACTCGGTGAGATGCCGCGGCGCCGGTCGTAGTCGGACCAGTTCTCCATGGCACACCATGCAGATAGCCAGCAGGGCGCCGAAATAAAGCGCCAAGTCGCCGGCGAACGTCGTCGATAAATCGAAATTCAAATTGCCGAAGAACCCGAGCGGCAAATCGAATTGCGCTCCGCCCGACGCAAGAAACACGAGGGCCAACGCAGCGACCGACCAGCTTCGGCGGCGGTACCATCGCTCATGGTCGAAACAAATAATGAACGACACCAGATAGAGCGCCAGCGGCACAATCCACAGAAACGGCACCACCGCCACATCCTGACAAACGTGGTTCGTCGTGGCCAACAGCATCAGCGAGCCACACGCGGGAAGAGCCAGCCACAAGAAGCGCAGCCGCAGCCAGGCGAGCCAACCACCGGCCTCCGGTTGAAAGGACGCGCTGGTCGAGCCGGCCTGCAATTCGACGCCAGCCGCCTCACCGTTTGTCGCTGCGATTGTCTCCGCCGTTTTGTGATGTTCGCTGCCGCGATGGCGGGCGATCCAAAACGCCGCCGAGCCGCACAACACGATAAACAAGCCAAATCCGCCGGACCAATACCAGGCTTGCTCGGGCACGGTGAACGCCGGTTCGAACAGAAACGGATACGTCACCAATGCCGCCAGCGAACCGACGTTCGACAACGAATACAGCCGATACGGCGAGCGGCCGGGATACGCACGACTGAACCACGCTTGTCCTAATGGGCCCGTGGCGGAGAGCACGAAATAGGGTAGCCCGACGGTGCAGGTCAGCAGACCGAGAATGCGCCACGTCGGATCGCCGGCGGAATCGGGCTTCCAACTTTCCCGCGGCACGACCGGCAGCATGGCGATCGCCGCGATGAGCAGCAGGCCGTGCAAAATCGCCTGGCGTCGACAGGTCAAAAGACGGTTGAGCAGATGGGCATATGCGTAGCCGAAGAAAAGCAGCGATTGGAAGAACAATAAGCAGGTGGTCCAAACCGCCGGGCTTCCGCCGAACCAAGGCAAAATGAATTTGCTAATCAACGGCTCGACTTGAAACAGCAGAAACGCGCTGACGAGAATCATCAGCGCCAAATTCCAAAAAATCCAGGCCGGAGTCGAACGGGCCGCTCGAACCGCGGCAATCGGAGCGAGCGGCGCGGCGGAAGGGTTCGGCGGCGAAGAGGTTGTCATGGCGCGCGATTCTCGAGGAATCGAGTGTGGGTCAGGGGTGCCCATACCCACGGCCTTGCGTGGGCACGCTTTTTATTCGCGCGCTGCGAATCATGCCCGCGCAGAGCCGCGGGCACGCCACCCCGCGATGCCCGGTCCCCCCACTATACGCCGATGCCGAGCAATTCGCGAAATTTTTGAAAAAGATAGCTGCTGTCGTGCGGCCCGGCCGAGGCTTCCGGATGGTATTGCACGCTGAATGCCGGCAGCCCGCGATGCCGCACGCCTTCGATCGTGTGATCGTTCAAGTTGCGATGGGTCACTTCCAACTCAGGCGGCAGATCTTCTTCGGCGACCGCAAATCCGTGGTTTTGCGAGGTGATTTCAACCCGGCCGGTTGCGATGTTCATCACCGGTTGATTGGCCCCCCGATGGCCAAACTTTAGCTTAAATGTTTTTGCCCCGCAGGCCAGCGAAAGCAATTGATGCCCAAGGCAAATCCCGAACACGGGCGTGCGGCCCAAGATTCCGCGGATGGCGTCGACGGCATACGTAAGCGGTTCGGGATCACCCGGACCATTGGAAAGAAACACGCCGTCGGGCTGGCGAGCCAAAATCTCATCCGCGGTCGCCGTGCCCGGCAAAATCGTCACTCGCCAACCCATCTCGGCCAAATGCCGGGCGATGTTCCACTTCAGGCCATAGTCGAGCGCGACGATGTGCGGAGCCGACGGCTGCTGTGTTTGTGATTGCAGTTCCGCAGATTGCGACGGTGCCGAGTTTACCGGATCTCCGGCCGCACCGAGGATTCCACCGCGGCGATCGCCGATCGGCCGCGACCAAGGGCTCAACTGCTGCTGCCAATCTCGCGGCTGGCTGGGGATCACTTCGCGCACCAAATCTCGACCCACGAGGCCAGGGCTCGCCTTTGCCTTGGCGATCAACCGCTCGTCGTCGAGATCGGCGGAGGAAAGCAAGCCACGCATCGCGCCGCGATTGCGGATGTGCCGCACCAAGGCACGTGTGTCGATCCCCGCAAGGCCCACGACGCCCCAATGGGCCAGATATTCGTCGAGTTCGCCGGTCGAACGGAAATTGCTGGCGCGCCGCGTCCATTGCCGCACGACAAAGCCGGCCAGATGGGGCCGCCCGCTCTCGACATCCTCGGCGTTGATGCCGTAGTTGCCGATTTCCGGATACGTCATCGTGACGATCTGGCCGCGGTAGCTTGGATCGGTGAGGATTTCCTGATAGCCGGTCATTGAGGTGTTGAAGCAAACTTCGCCGTCGACTTCTCCGGCGGCGCCGAATGCAGTGCCGGTCCAGACCGTTCCGTCTTCAAGGGCAAGCTTTGCTGGTTGGGTCATGTGGTTCCGTTCCGTAGGTCAGGCTTTCCAGCCTAACGGTTTTTGCGTGGATTTGGTCGAGTGTGCCACCGGCAAGCGCGGTTTGCCAGTGAGCGTGCCAACTTTTTTTTCCATCGTGTTCGCCGCCGCCACGCGTGCGAATATTCGCGTTGCGCCGCGCCGTCGGATCGCGTCTAAAGTCGTGGCACCATTTGTCCCGATACGCTTTCTACGGCTGTGGGTCTCCGGGCAAACCAACTCGCAAGAGGGACGTTGTTCGGACAGCCAACTGAGAGGGTTCTTGTCCCGGCGAGCAAGAACCCTCTATTTTTTTGCGCCCACGTCCGCGCCGCCGCAATTATAGCCAGCAGCACCGGCTGCGATAAGCGCCCGCGACGGATACGAAGCAGGGGAACCACGGATTACGCGAAAGACGCGAATAGGGGGCAAGGGGAACCACGGATCACACGGATCGCCAGGGATACGCAGCAGAGAGTCGGTGATCGAAGTTTCGAGCCGGGCCATAGGCCGGGGCGCGTGGCCATATGAGCCGGCCGTGCAGACGGCAAACGCGGCTCGCGCGCGCCTCTCCCCTTGCGGGAGAGGGGCCGGGGGTGAGGGGTCGTGCGTTTCAAAAACCACGGTCCACGCCGTGCAACGCGGATACGATGCAGGGAAACCACGAAATACGCGAATGACGCGAACACGACGGACGGAAGGTGCCGCGCAACATCCCGTGCCCATGTCACCCCGTTGGCGTTTTGGAGCCAATTGGGGCGGCGTGTCCTGGGGCGATCGCCCCAGGCTGTCTTATTATGCCCGCTTCGCGGGCGATCCAGGCCATGCCCGCGAAGCGGGCGCAATCGGTTAGCCTGGGGCAACGCCCCAGGTTTGCCGGCCTATTTGAATTCCCCGGCGTCGTATTTTTTCCAGAATTCGCCGGGGACGAGGATGGCCCTGCTGTTACGGGCCGCCCGGTGCCTTCCGAATCGAGCAAAAGGTTGGAGGGATTGATGTCGCGATGCACCACGCCGTGTTTGTGGGCGTAGTCCAGTCCGCGAGCCGCTTGCAGGATATAGTCGAGGGCCCTGTCGATTAGGACCGGACCGCTTTTCTTTACAAGCGCCGCAAGATCGCTGCCCTCGACAAATTGCATGACGAGGAAGTGAAGGCCGTTGGCCTCGTCGGCATCGTAGGCGGCAACGACGTTCGGATGTTCGAGTTTGGCGGCCGCCTTAGCTTCGCGTTGAAAGCGCGCCACTGCTGCCGCATCCGTCGTTATGGTGGCAGGCAACATCTTGATGGCGACGACGCGCTCCATCCGGCGATGCTGGGCTTTGAACACCTGCCCCATGCCGCCCGCGCCGATTTTGTCGAGGATCGTGTAGTTGCCCAGAATCAGCGACTTTGCTCGGCCCAAAAGGATTTCCTGGGCTTGGAACCTGGTGAGATACCGGCTTTGGACAAGCTGCCGTGCGAGTTCCTGCGCGTCTTTGGGCTGGGCCTCGGGCGGGACGAAATTTTCCAACTTGCCCGGCGCGACGACGCCCGAGTCGGCGATCTGCTTGACGAATTGTTCGAGGGGCGCCGGCATATCCATTCCCCGCGTGCGGGCCAGGTGAGACCCATCATAACACGCCCGCGCGAGGCGGGGAATTGTCGGGGCGACGGGCGAGGGGCGACGGGGCGAGGGGCGACGGGGCGAGGGGCGAGTGAAGCCAGGGCGAACGCGATCCTGGTTGACGCTTGCGCTCGCGTGTTAAGCCGTTGCAGATAGGGCCCGGGCGGCGGGGTCGAAATAGTCGGGGGCGAGCGAATCCGGTTTTTCGCGGATGTCGATCTGGCCCGGCTTTCGCCGCAAGATGGCCATCAGGCTTACACCGTGGCGATAGGCTGAGCGGCCGGTTGCAATCGCCCGGCACATTGCCCGGGCCTCGCCGGCAAAGATATTTTCGAGCATCCGATTGACCGGCGCGATCGGAATTGCGAAATCGGTTCCCGACTTGCCGGCGACTCGATCCGGCCCTCGCCAACGGTTCATTGCCCGAACGCCGCGAATCAACGGATAGAGTCGGCTGTTGAAATGCGAGAGCAGAATCGGCTCGATCGGCAAACCTTCCCAAACTTTGGCCAACCGTCGAGCGTCGTAGCGGCGATAGTGGCCGAAGCTTTCGTCGTGGCCGGTCCATAGCCGCAGATCGGCGGGCACGGTGATCAGGAAAAACGCTCCCGGCGGCAATGCCGCGGCCACGCTCGAAAACAGCGAGAAGTCGTCGCCCACGTGCTCGAGCACGTCCATCATCAGCAGCACTCCGGCGTCGTCGATGAGGTGGCCCAAATCGTCGGGAGCCCGGCCTTGGATGAAATGTGTGTTGGGAAACCGCTGCCGCGCAAGGCGGATTGCATCGGCGGACGTGTCGATGCCAACGCAGCGATAATCCTCCGCGAGCGCCGCCAGATTGGCTCCCGTGCCGCAGCCGACATCAATGACCGTGGCCGGCGAAGCGGACAGCGGAGATGGCGGGATGAGTTTGCCGACCAGCGCCTGCAGAATCCGCCGCCGGGCGACGAACCACCAATGTCGCTGTTCGATTTCGGCGTGGAGTTGGAATTGAGCGGAGAGCATCGGGGGAAGGCTGAGAATGAGGGTGAGGGGATAGGGTGAGGGACGCGCGAAGCCGCTCCTACAACCCTACCTTATGAATGGACGCCGGCCGGCGGTCCGGCCGCGTCGTCCCTGGCCCCTGACCCCTGATCCCTGGCCCCTTGCCCCAGGCAGCGGGCGATTTGCCGCACGGCTTGCCGCAAGCGGTTTTCGTTTTCAATCAGGGCCATTCGCAAAAAGCCCTCGCCGGCCGGGCCGAAGCCGCTGCCGGGGCTCACCGCCACGCTCCCCTCCTCCAACAGCTTGGTCGCGAATTCAAGCGAATTCAGCTTTCCATACCAAGGAGCCGGAATCTTGACCCACAAAAACATGCTCGCCCGCGGCGGATTCACCTCCCAGCCGATCCGCCGCAATCCGTCGACCAGCACGTCGCGACGGCGCTGATATTCGGCCGATTGAGCCTCGACATCGGCATCGCCGTGCCGCAGGGCCAGAATCGCGGCAATCTGAATCGGCCGGAACATGCCGTAGTCGTAGTAAGCCTTGATCGTGCTCAGGGCGCGGATCATCTCGGCATTCCCAGCGCAAAACCCGACGCGCCAGCCGGCCATGTTATAGCCCTTGCTCATCGTCGTGAATTCGACTGCCAGCCTTTTAGCTCCCGGAGTGGCCAAGATGCTCGGTACCTGATAACCGTCGTACGTCACGTCGGCATAGGCCAAATCGCTGATGACCATGAATCCATAGCGGCGGGCGAGCTTTACCACCTCGACGTAGAACTCCGGATCCACCGTGACGGTCGAAGGATTATGCGGATAGTTCAGGATCACGATCTTCGGGCGGGGATGCAGATGCTGACAAGTGTAGGCGATGTTCGAAAGCAGCTTTTCGTTGTCGGCCACTTCGAGCGAAATCGCACCGGCCGATGCTAAGGCGACGGCATACATATGGGCCGGATAGGCCGGCGCGGGAACGATCGCCATATCGCCCGGCCCCAACAGCGCGAGGCACATGTGGCTAAAGCCCTCTTTCGAGCCGAGCGTAGCGATCACTTCGCTTTCGGGATCGAGCCGCACGCCGTATTTCTTGAGATACTTTGCCGCCGCTTCGCGACGCAAGTTGGTGATCCCCAGCGCCGGGCTGTAGCCATGATTCTTGGGGTCGCGGGCGGCTTCGCAGAGCTTTTCAATCACGGTTTGCGAGGGCGGATCGGTCGGATTGCCCATGCTCATGTCGATCACGTCGTCGCCGGCCCGCCGTTTTTCGTAGGTGAGCTTATTGATGCGCGCGAACAGATAGCCGGGGAGCCGCTTGATGCGTTCGGCGACTTCGATTTGAAACGGCTTTCCGTCGTCGGCCGGTTCGTCGGTGCAAAACTGATCGTTCATGGCAATCGGCCGCATGGGGGCGAAATGGCGGGATTCTTCGATGCACGCTTCCATTAAACATACTCGGCCGGCCGAAGCAAGGAAACGGCAAGCAGGGTAGTGGTACGGTTTGCCGTAGGTCAGCCTTTCTAGGCTGACGAAAGGCGAGGAATGTCGGGCTGGAAAGCCTGACCTACCTGAAAACGTACGACCATCCCGCAACGCCGTGGCGAGCGATCAGCCTTGGATGCCTTGAAAGAGCCCCGAACTCTTCCCCGCGCGGCGAACTACTTCGCTGGAGCGATCGGCTGGTTGGCAGAGGCGGGCAAGACGTGGTCGTAGACGCCCGCCGGAGATGATTGCCCATCCGGCCCGGCGGTGCCGTTGCCCGCGGGGACTCGTTTGGGCGATTGCGTGGTTTGGGCCAGATAATTGTCGATCTGGGCGGCGTCCTTAAGATGGTTGAACGCCTCGGCCATGGCGATCCGTTCTTTCTTTTCGTGGATGTCGTCGTACAGTTCGCGATGGATCGTTGGATCGGAGATGCTCACTTTTTCCACGGGCGTATAGCCTTCGCAGTAGAGAATCACGTAGCTATCGCCGACCTGGACGATGCCCGACATTTGGCCGGCTTGTAGCGAGAAGGCCTGGTCTTCGAGGGCTTTGACGCCGCCCCATTTCTGAATCGGCGGCACGCGGCCGCCCACCGCACGGCTCGGATCGATCGAGTATTGCTCGGCGAGCTGGCCGAAGTGCTCGCTCCCACGGTCGGGATGTCGGTTCAATTCCTGCTGCGCGATCGAAAACACCTCTTGGGCCTTGCGCAGGTTGGCGAGCACGATGACGCGGCAGCGCACTCGCGGACCGTAATTCGCATCGAAGCCGCGGTGCATGTCTTCGTCGGTCACCCTGATATCGCCGCAGAGTCTTTTCAGTGCGACCGATGGCCAGACGGCATCGCGGACGTAAAGATCGTAGCCGATGTGCTGTTCCTTGGTGACCAGATCAATCCAAGCTTTGACGTCGGCTTTGCCGCTGGCGGTGGTTTTGCCCATCGCAATCGCCGCGCGAGCGATTTCGGCATCGATGTCGCCTTGGGTGATGACGATGTTTTTGGTTTTCAGGGCTTGTTCCAGCAAATGGCGGTTGATCGTCCCTTCGAGCACTTCGATGCCGTGGCGCTTGATACACTCTTCTTCAAGCTCGCGGATCGTGAGTTGGCGATTGTTGATGATCGCCGCGATGCCCGGCATTTCGCGGCTTTTTTCCGGGTCGCCGTAGATCTTTTGCACGACGGCCTGCTGCTGCAAAGCTTTGAAGGTGTCGGCCCCGACTTTGCGGAGCTTGCTGTCGCGCACCAGTTCGGCCAAGCGATCCTTTTCCAGACTGATGTCGGCCTGGACGGCCGGCATGCGTCCTTCGCATTTGAAGATCAGATATTGGCTTCCGACTTTCACGATCGGCGAAATCTCCCCTTCGCGCAAGCCGAACACGGTTTGCTCCACTTGCGGATCGCCGACATGATGATGGATCGGCTGGATCATTCCATCGGCGCTGCCGCTGGGGTCGATCGATTTGCGCCGTGCCAGGGCGCCGAATCCTGCCGGATTGGCCTTCGCCATGGCGAGGATTTTGACGGCGTCTTCTTCGGTGGTCGCCACGATCAACCGCGTTTTCACCGCTTCGCCGAATTTCATTTCGAAGGCATTTTCGATTTCCTGCGGCGTGGGCTGGATCTGGTCGGCCGCGATCTTCTTCAACGCCAACATCGGCCAGACGATGTCGTCGGCATATTGCTCGGGCGAAATGTGCCGCTCGTCGGCGATCATCTTCAGCCATTGATCGGTCGAGATGCCGAATTTCTTTGCCAGCCGATCGATCTCGTGGTTGACTTCCTTGCGAGTGACGATGATTTGCCGCTGCCGGCAATACTCGTCGATCAGATATTTGTTGAGCATCGCGTCCAAGACTTCGCTGCCGTAGTGGGCGAGGCATTCTTGGGCGAGTTCTTGCCGTCCGATCGTGTCGCGATTCACCTGCGCGACGATCTCCAAAAGCTGCCGCGGCGGAGCGGCGGGCTTGGCGCTCGATGGCGCGGTCGAATCGGCAGCCGGCGTCTTGGCGGCGGCCGGCGCGGTTCCACGCAGCGACCGCACCAGCAGGCAAACGGCCACCACCGTCGCCGCTCCCACGGCCACGCCCAGCCGGCGTTTCCAGCGGCCCCAGCGCGAAATCTCTTTTGCAGCATCCATGCTCGACATCGCGGTTTCTCCGTAAACCGATCGCAATTATTGGACACACAGCCCTGGGCAGCAGGCACACTCCGTATGCCGTAGCCGATATAGCACCTTCGCATAGTGCGCCGGCGCTGAATCGCGAACGGCACGTGGAGCGTGCCTGCTGCTCTTGCAGCGCATCATAGCAACACGGGGCGGGAACTATAGGTGGCGCTATCCGGCCGGTCAAGAGGAGATAGGAAAGCGGCGCGGCTTCGCGGCGGCCCGTCGGGATTCAATTACATCTTTTAAATCATTGCCGCCGGCGCATCGTCGAATTATCATCAAAAGCTTGGAGCGACCGGCGATCTTTCGCCGTCTTTCGGCGGGAAACGGGGCCAAGAACAGACATCTATCGCTGCACTGCTTGCAGCACCATCATCATGCGAAAACCCTTGCGCAAGCTTTTGGACCGAGTTTCGGAGCGTCATGCATCGAAGCCGGCATCGCGTTCTCAACGTGGGCGGTTGCCGCGGTTCGAGTGCCTCGAAAATCGGAACATGCTGTCGGCCGGGCCGGTGCTAGCGGCGATTCCAAATCAGACGCTTCAGGCCGGCGCGCCGCTGGAAATCCCGATCAATGCCACCAACCCAAGCGGCGATACACTCAGCTACTCGGTCACCAGTTCCAACCCGGCCATTATCGCCGATCTGCAGACCGGCAATCCGATTCTGGAACTCGACATCACGCACACCTCTAGCGGCCAGGCCGGCGACACCTCGTTTTCCGGCGTCATCGAAATCGAGCTATTTCCCACCGCCGCCCCGGACACCGTCCAGCAGATCGAAAACCTGGTCAATTCGGGCGCTTATGACGGGATCGATTTCTATCGCATCGTGCCGGGGTTCGTCGCCCAAGCGGGGCTGGATGGCGCGACCCCGCCCGTCAACGCGGATGTTCAAACATTGGACGACGAATACGACCCGGTCCTTCCCGTGGCCGATCCCGCTCAACCGTTGCAATACACAAGCGCCGGCGTGGTGGGCTTGGCGCGGACCGCGGCCGACGACAGCGGCAGCACCGAATTCTTCATCACCACCACCGCCACTTCGTCGAATCTCGACTACCAATACACGGTGTTCGGGCAGGTCGTGTCGGGCATGAACATTCTTACCGACATCGGCAATGTGCCGAACAACGTTGCGGACAACAATTTGCCCTACAGTCCGGTGACAATCACCGAGGCGACCATCACGGCCGACAACAACAATTTCGCGCTCGGCATTTCGGCGCCGGTCGGCACCACCGGCACCGGTTCGATCACGGTCACCGCCAACGACGGCAACGGCGACACGACTTCGCAAACGTTTCAGGTGACCGTCGAGGCAGACCCGAACGATCCCGGGCCGATCCTCAAGACGATTGCGGCGCAAACCACGACGGTGAACACTCCGGTCAGCTTCCAACTGCCGGCCTTCGATCTTGAAGGCGACGCGGTGACCTATTACGACCAAGCCGGTTTGGAATCGTCGCCGTTCAACTTGAGTCCGACTCAGCCGATCGGTTCGAATCTGGATGTCAGCATCGATTCGTCGACCGGCATGGTCACGGTCAGCGACAGCCTGGTTGGTGTGCAGCCGATGTTTTTTGGCGTCGCAAGTTCGGCGACGACGGGTTATGCGCCGAACACGCAAATGGTTCCGCTGTTTGTCGATCCGGCCGCGCCCACCGGGATCACGCTCGAGCCTTCGTCCGACACCGGCGCGAACAGCAGCGACGATATTACATCGCTTGACAATTCCAGCGCGGGCACGGAACTGCAGTTTGTCGTCAGCGGCGTGACACCCGGCGACGAAGTGATGTTGTTCGACGGCACGCAGCAAATCGGCGAAGCGCTCGCGTCGACCACCAGCGTCGTGGTCACGACCGATGGCTCGACGACGCTGGCCGATGGCATCGATCAAATCACGGCTGAACAAGCGTTGGAAAATCAGCAATATACGGTCGGCAATGCGACAGGAACGACAACCCTGGCCAGTGCCGCCTCAACTGCCCTGCCCTTGACGGTTGACGCCGCCGGACCGACGTTCAGCTCCAGCCCGAGCCTCACGGCCACGCTCGAATCTCCCTACAGCTACACCGCCGCGGCCAGCGATTCCGTATCGACCGGATTCACCTATGCCGTGGTTTCCGGACCGGCCGGGTTCAGTATCAACGCATCCAGTGGTGTCGTGAGTTGGACGCCGACGCTGGCCGAAGTCGGCAATAATCCGGTGCAGATCAGCGTCACCGATTTGGCCGGCAACGCCGTCGATCAATCGTTTACGGTCGTGGCGTCGTATGGTCCGCTGGCGGTTACGTCGATCACGCCTAGCGATGGAAGCACGAGCGTTCTCGCGAACTCCGCGATTCTCGTGCAGTTCAACAACCCGATGAACGCCGCGAGTTTGACGAGCGCGACGCTCGTGCTCCAGGATTCCAACGGAGACCCGGTCGCCACCACGATCAGCTACGATGCCACGAGCGGAATCGCCACAATCACGCCCAATCTTCCGCTGGCCAATTCGGCCACCTACACGCTCGACGTCGTCAGCGGCGGCGACGGCGTGGCCGATTCCAATGGCGATACGCTATCGAGCGATGTTTCCGCGTCGTTTACGACCGAGGCGCCGCTGTCGGTTGTGTCGATAACGCCCGCCGACGGAGCGACGGGCGCCGCGATCAACTCTTCGATCACCGTGCAATTCGACAACGCGATGAACACCGCCACGCTCGATTCCACCACGCTCGTGTTGCAAGATTCCGAAGGCAACACGATTGCCTCAAGCGTCAGTTACAATGCGGCCACCGACACGGCCACGATTACTCCCTCGGCCGCGCTCGCCAATTCGGCAGCGTACACGCTCACCGTGGAGAGCGGCGTCGATGGCGTCGCCGACACCGGCGGCGATACACTGGCCGGCAATTTCACGGCCTCGTTTATTACGTCCGCGATTCCCGCGGTCGTTTCGGTCGTGCCGGTCGATAATGCCACCAGCGTTGCGGCGGGCACCGCCGTCGAAGTGACGTTCAGCGAGGCAATGAACGCCGACACGATCACGCCCGCCGATTTGCGAATCGAAGATCTCGCGGGCAATGTCGTAGGCGCCACGGTCAGCTACGATTCGACCAGCGACATTGCCACGATAACGCCGACCGCGCCGCTGGCGGCCGGCTCGACATATTTGATCGACGTCGCGGGGGGCTCGTCCGGCGTTGCCGATACCAGCGGCGACACGATGGCCGACGATTTCGCCTCCTCGTTTACCGTTGCGACGGGCGTCGCCGCTCCGCAACCGAGCGCCGGGCAGTCGACGCTTTGGAGCAACTCGACCGTGCCGGCGTACAGTGACAACCCCGACCCGCTCTCGGTCGAGTTGGGCGTTCAGTTTGAGACCAGCACTGCCGGCTACATCCTTGGCATCCGCTTCTACAAAGGGGCCAGCAGCAGCGGCACCAACATCGGTAATCTTTGGTCGAGCGATGGAACACTCCTGGCCACGGCCACGTTCTCGAACGAGACGGCTTCGGGCTGGGAACAGGTCGATTTTTCGCAGCCGGTCGCTGTCCAGGCCAACACGACGTATATCGCCTCGTATTTCGCGCCGACCGGCAACTATGCCGACGGCCTGGGCTTCTTCGCCAGCGGCAGTTACACCAATGGCCCTCTCACGGCATCGAACAGCGTCTATACCTATAGCGCCGAAAGCGCGTTCCCCACGACGACGTTCGACAACAGCAACTACTATGTCGATGTCGTGTTCTCGCAAATGGTCGGGGCGGTTTCCGCGGGCCCCGGGGCCAGCGGCATTGCCGCCAATGCGCCGCTGACGATCCAATTTCTCGAGACGATGAACTCCAGCACCATCAATCCTTCCACACTGCAACTGGAAGACGGTTCCGGCAATGCCGTTGCCGCCACGGTCAGCTTCGATTCGGCAACCGACACCGCTACACTGACGCCGGCCGCTGCGCTCGCGGCCGGCGCCCAATACACCGTCGTAATCAGCGGCGGCTCGGGCGGCGTGGCCGATGCCGGCGGCACGACGCTTTCGAGCAACATCACCTGGTCGTTCACAACCGCGCCAGCCGCTCCGGCCGTCCTCTCCGTTACGCCGGCTTCCTCCGCCACCGGCTTCGACGCGGATGGATCGATTCAGATCCAGTTCAACGAAGCCGTGAACGCTGCCACGCTCACCGGCGGCACGCTGCTCTTGCAGGATTCGTCGGGCAACGACGTGGCAACGACCATCAGCTACGATGCGAACACGCAGACGGCGACGCTCGTGCCCGAGACGGCATTGAACACCTCTGCGACCTATACCGTCGTGGTCGATGGGGGCGTCGATGGCGTGGTCGACACGAATGGCAACACGATGTCGGGCAATTTCACGTCGTCGTTCACCACCGCCCCGCCGCTGAACGCCGGGACATACACCTTGTGGTCGGGCACCACGGCGCCGGCATGGGTCGATAACCCCGATCCGCGGAGCGTCGAATTGGGTCTCGAGTTCAAATCCAGCAGCAGCGGCGAAATCACCGGCATCAGCTTTTATCAAAGCTCGGGAAACACCGGTTCGCATACCGTCAATCTTTGGACAAGCGCCGGCACGCTCTTGGCCACGGCCACGTCGACGAGCACCACGGGCCCTGGTTGGGTCACGATCGATTTCGCACAGCCCGTCTATATCCAGGCCAACACGACCTACGTGGCCTCTTATTTCACGGCGGTGGGCAATTATTCCGACAACATCGGATTCTTCAGTAGCGGCAGCTTCACCAACGGACCGCTGACGGCAGTCGCCGGGGTGTATAACTACGGCTCGCAAAGCGCTTTCCCGACCGAAGTCTATAACGGCAGCAACTACTGGGTCGACGTGGTAATGACGGTTCCGCAGACCACGCAGCCGGCCGCGACTCCGGCAGCAATCGTGGCAGGTCCGGCACTGGCTTCTGCCGCAACAATTTCGCCGAGTCCGGCCGCGCCCGAAGTGTCGGCCCCGGCGACAATCGCTTCCTCGGCCGAAACGATCGCTATCCCACAGCCAGCGGTCAGCATTTCGCCAAGCCCAACCGACAGCAACGCCAACGCAGCTGCCGAAACGTCAACATCGCAATCCGGTTCTGAAACGTCGGCTGCCAGCGCAAACACGGATTCGACGCTAACCTCGGTCGACTCAACGCAGCCGGCGCAAACCACAACGCCCGGCGATTCACAGATGTCGCCCGATCAAACCACCGACGCGGATTCGCCGATCGTCCAATAGGAATTTGCGGCCGGCGACCAAAGCCGCGCCGCATTGCCGCAATTCGACGACAACTGCTTGCCGTCGGGGGAAAGAGCGACCGCAACGTTGGTCGGCAGCGGTCTTGTCAACGCTCCGGAATCGGCGACAATAGCACGCGATCGAGGCATAAGGAGCCCACACGGAGCCGATGTCCGCCATGAGCAACAAGATCGCCGTTACTGACGCGGCCAGCACGAACACCAATGCCACCAGCGCCGCCAACCGGGACTCGTCTTTTCTGTTTTCGCACTTGAAGGCCGGCGATCGCGTCGAGGTCGACCACGTCGTCACGATCGGCTCTAGCGATCGATGGTCGACCCGCACCATCGGCACCGTGGTGCGCACCGAGCGCCGCCGCCACGGCCTGCACTTCCATCGCAATCCCGACGACAAAGTCTACAGCGACGTGCTGATTCTCCGTCGCGACGACGGCGAATTGACCACCCTCACCATGGATGAATTCACGCAATTGCGGCGGGCAAAGTAAACCGGCCGTGTGGCCCTGGCAAGCGCAGTCTGCCAGTGGCGGGTCTCGCGGAGCGCTTGCACTGGCCGACTGCGCTGGCCAGTGGCACACCGTCATTTATGCGGACAGCGTATAATTGAGCCATGAATCCTGGTGCCCAGAATCCTGTTTCGCCGCATGTGCCGCTGGCGCTGCATGCGCTTCACGAACGCTCGTTCGCGGACAATCGGTTCGTATATCCGGTGCTGAGCCGGCGCAGCGGCGGGCTGTCGATCGGCGTGAACCTCAATCCCGACAAGGTGTGCAATTTCGATTGCATTTATTGCCAAGTCGATCGCCGCGAGCAGAGCGAAACGCGATTCGTGGCAATGCCGGCGCTCTTGGCCGAGCTCGATGCCATGCTCGGTCTGGTGGCCGGGGGGCGGATTTACGAGACCGAAAAATTCCGCGCTACGCCCGAGCCGCTCCGCCGCCTGAACGACATCGCATTCTCCGGCGACGGCGAACCGACGACCTATCGCAATTTCGACGAGATCATCGCCGCCTGCGCCGAGTTGAAGCGGCGGCACGGCCTTGATGCCGTAAAGATGGTGTTGATCAGCAACGCCAGCATGTTTCACCGCCCGCACGTCCGCCGCGGTCTCGAGATTCTCGACGCCAATCAGGGGGAAATTTGGGCCAAGCTCGAATGGGGCACCGAGGCCTATTATCAGCTTGTCGAGCGGACCCCGATTCCCATGCGCCGGATTTTGGATAATATCACGGCGGCGGCGCGAGTGCGGCCGCTTGTGATCCAATCGTTGTTCATGCGGATTCAAGGCGAGCCGCCACCGGCGGAGGAGCAAGCGGCATATTGCGAGCGATTGCAGGAAATCGTCGCCGCCGGAGGGCACATCAAGCTCGTGCAGATTTACACGGTGGCCCGCCGCCCCGCCGAGGATTTCGTTGCCCCCCTCACCGACAATGAAGTCGATGCCCTGGTCGCCCTGGTCCGCGAGCGAACCCAACTGCCCACCGCCGCCTTCTACGGCCAAGAGGAAGGGGCGACGGGCGAGTCAGGAAGGGGCGAGGGGTGAGGGGCGAGGGGCCAGTGAAATGGATTCAACCGCATAGAAAACGCCCACCCGGCCTGTTGCCCTTCACCAGATTTCCCGCGCCTTACGACGCCCGTTCCGAACCACGAACCCCCTCGCCCCTCGCCCCTAACCCTCGCCCCTTCGCCCATGCCCGACCCCTACTTTCAAACCCGTTTCGCGGATCGCATCGGCGGCGCCAATTACGGCAAGGGAACCGAGATCTATAAGTTCGAGAAGATCAAACGGGCCAAGCGGAAGGCGCTGGCCGATCATCCGGAGCGGCAACTAGTGGATTTCGGTATCGGCGAAAACGACGAAATGGCCCCCGAGAGCATCCGGGCCGTCATGTCCCGCGAGATCAATCGCCCGGAGAATCGCGGCTACGCCGACAACGGGATCGCCGCCTACAAGGAGGCCGCGGCCCGATTCATGCATCGCGAATTGGGCGTCGAACTCGATCCGGTCACGGAAGTGAACCATTGCATCGGCTCGAAGCCGGCGCTGGCGATGATCCCGGCCGCGTTTATCAACCCCGGCGATGTGACGCTGATGACCGTGCCCGGCTATCCCGTCGCCGGCACGCACACGCGCTACTACGGCGGCGAAGTGCATCGATTGCCGCTGTTGGCCAAGAACGATTTCTTTCCCGATCTGGAATCGATCCCCGCCGACGTGCTGCGGCGCGCGAAACTCTTGGTGCTCAACTATCCGAATAGCCCGACCGGCCGGGTGGCCACGCGCGAATTTTACGAGCGCGTCGTTCAGTTCGCCCTGCGGAATCAAATCGTGGTCGTGCAAGACGCGGCCCACATCATGCTTACCTATGAAGGCAAGCCGGTCAGCTTTCTATCCGTGCCGGGGGCAAAAGAAGTCGGCGTCGAAGTGCATTCCATGTCGAAGGGTTTTCACATGATCGGCTGGCGATTGGGCTGGGTGAGTGGGCACGAGCGGATCGTGCGGGCCTTTGCCGACGTGAAAGACAACAGCGACTCGGGCCAATTCATCGCCATCCAAAAAGCCGCCGCCGCGGCGCTCGACGACACGACGATCCCGCCGCAGGTACGGCAGAAATATCGCCGGCGATTGGAAAAACTCGTGGCCACGCTGTCGCGCTGCGGCTTCACCTGCCGCATGCCGGGCGGTACATACTTTCTTTACACGCCCAGCCCTCGTGGCATCGTCGGCGGGCCACGGTTCGAGTCGGCCGAGGCTGTCAG
The DNA here is from genome assembly GCA_036267355.1 of Pirellulales bacterium. Classification (NCBI taxonomy): domain Bacteria; kingdom Pseudomonadati; phylum Planctomycetota; class Planctomycetia; order Pirellulales; species Pirellulales bacterium. The sequence continues at coordinate 42,338 of DATAWG010000003.1, forward strand.
CCAATATTTGATCACCGAGCATTCGATTTGCACGGTCCCCTGGGACGACGCCGGTTCGTTCCTGCGATTCTCCGTCACTTATGAAGCGCCCGACGAAGCGGCGGAAGATCGGTTGATGGCCGAAACCGAAGTGCGGCTGAAGCAAATCCGCCCCGAGTTCGGTTAGGCCGCTCGATGCGCGTTGCTCCGCCGGCGTAAAGTGGCAGGCATACTCCGTATGCCGTCTGCGCACCTGGGAGCGTTGCACACGGAGCAAGGCGGATGGCACACGGAGTGTGCCTGCTACATTAACTTCTGCCAACGGCGACAAAAGATGTTCCCACCGATCGAGCCCGACTTGCCGCCGCGAAGGCACGTCGAACCGCCGCGAATCATTATCGTTCCCGACCCGCCGCGCAGCCGGTTCCGCCGCTATTTTCCAGTTGCGCTGGTGGGACTGTGGATGGTCGTGATTTTCATGGCATCGACCGGCCTCGGCCGGCCGGAGAATAGCGCACGAATCCTCGATCCGATTCTGCAGTTCTTCAACGTCAAAAATGTCGGCGCCGTCCAGATTGTGTTTCGCAAGTTGGGGCACGTCACCGAGTATTCGATTTTCGCTTTGCTGCTTTCCTATTTATTGCTCAGCCGTCGGGCGCTGCGGCAATGGTGGTTCGCGATCGCGCTGGCTTGCATTTTCCTGTATGCCTGCTCGGATGAATTTCATCAGATCTTCGTGCCGGAGCGGCACGCATCGATGCACGACGTGATGATCGACACGACCAGCGGTTTCGTGGTATTGTCGCTCGTCGCAGGCCTCCGCCGCCTATTCCGGCAACGCGAGATCTAATTGGCTAAAACATCCACGTTGCTACAGCGTCGAATTCCCGCGATCAGTGCCGCAGCGTCGCGCGGTCGGCCTCCGCGACGGAGCCGCGGTCTACGTAGCCCGCCGCTCCGCGGCGGATTGTCTTCCTCGTCCCTCGTCCCTCGCCCCTCGCCCCTACCATGTTCTACTCCTTCGACGGCATCGATGGCGGCGGCAAATCGACACAGTTGAAGCTGTTTTGCGATTGGCTCACGGAGCGCGGCGAGCAAGTCGTCGCTTGCCGCGATCCGGGAAGCACGCCGCTCGGCGAGGCGGTGCGCAATCTGCTTTTGAACCGCGCCGATCTGGCGATCCATCGGCGCAGCGAGATGCTGCTGTATATGGCGGCCCGGGCGCAATTGGTCGAAGAGGTGATTCGCCCAGCACTGGCCGCGGGCAGGACCGTCGTCAGCGACCGATTTCTGTTGGCCAATGTGGTATATCAGGGACACGCCGGCGGCCTTGATGTCGAGCAGTTGTGGCGGATCGGCGAAGCGACCACGGCGGGCATCCGGCCCGATCTGACGTTTTTATTGGACATGGATCCGCAAGCCGCAACCAATCGCATCCGCCGCGCGCCCGATCGGATGGAATCGCAGGGCGAAGAGTTCCGCCGCCGGCTGCGAGGTGGTTTTTTGGCGGAAGCCGCGCGCCAGCCGGAACGAATCCGGCGAATCGACGCGAATCGGTCGATCGACGAAGTGCAAGCCGAGATTCGCCGCGCGACGGAAGAAAACATGCGTTGAAAGCCCGGCGACGGGGCCTCCTCGCTAACGCTTCGGGCTAGTGTGCCGCAAGTCGCAATGTCACACTAGCCCGAAGCGTTAGCGAGGACGGCGAACCAGAGCGGCAGCAATACTCTTAGAACCACCAAGGCAAGATCGCCTGATGAACTGGCATGGCATTGTAGGACACGACGATGTGGTCGAGCGGTTTCGCGGCATGCTTGCGCGCGGCCGGCTGGCGAGCACGTTTTTATTCGTCGGGCCGAGCGGCGTCGGCAAGCGGAAGTTTGCCATGAAGCTCGCTCAAGCCTTGCTTTGCCAGTCTCGGCCGGCCGAATTGTTGGACCCGTGCGAGCGCTGTCCGAGCTGTTTGCAGGTGTTGGCCGGCACGCATCCGGATTTGGATGTCGTCAGCAAGCCGGCCGACAAAAGCGCTATACCCGTGGCACTGCTGATCGGCGACAAAGAGCATCGCATGCATGAAGGCTTGTGCCACAAGATCGGATTGAAGCCGTTTGCCGGGGGGCGGAAGATCGCGATCATCGACGACGCCGACGATTTGAATCAAGAAGGAGCCAACGCGCTGCTGAAAACACTCGAAGAGCCGCCGCCGCGATCCGTGCTGATCTTGATCGGCACCAGCGCCGACCGGCAATTGCCCACGATCCGCTCGCGAGCCCAACTGATTCGCTTCCGCCCGCTCGACGACGCGACCGTGGCCCGATTGCTGGTTGAAAATGGCGTTGTCGGCGATCCGCGCGAGGCGGCCCGACTGGCGATCCATAGCGGTGGGAGCGTGGCGCGGGCCGCGGAATTGGCCGATGCGGCGCTGTGGGAATTCCGCGGGCAATTGCTCGGCGTGCTCGCGGGCTTGCCGGCCGACAGCGTCGCGGCAGCCAAGCATGTGATCGAATTTGTCGATTCGGCCGGCAAAGAAGCAGGTCCGCGCCGAGCCCGCAGCCGGCTTTTGGCGGGCTTCGCCATCGAATTCTTCCGGCTGCTGCTGCGGCAGCTCAATGGCATGCCGCCCTCGGGCGACGCCGAATTGGCCGCGCTCGTCGAGCGGGCCGAGCGAAACGGTTGGACTGAGGAAGCCGCCACCGCGGCCCTCGATCGCTGCCTGGAAACGCTCAGCCACATCGACCGCAACGCCAATCAAACCACGATGATCGAATGCTGGATCGACGATCTGGCCGAGACGGCAAGCGATGCGAGGCTTTGAGGCTTGAGACTTTGAGGCACGACGGCTCAGCCCGCTGTCTTCGCTCCCGCAGCGGCTGGCGCCGGCGAAGCCGATGACGTTGCCGGCGACGCTGCCGACTTCTGATCGGCGGGCGTTGCCGCCGGGCGAGCGTCGGCCATCTTGATCGCCTTGTCGGTGAGGGCCATCGCGGCGCGGATTTGGTCCTGCGAGAAGACCGGCCGCGTGAAGCCGGTGTGCGGGAAGTGCTTCATGTCGGCCAATTTGTCCCAGCTCAAGTGGTTCGCCAAATGCCATGCCGCGGCCTGGGCGGTTTGTTGATCGACCTTGCCCGTGCCGAGTAAACGGCAAATCTCTTGCACCTCGGGGCTGCTGGTGTATTTTTCGACCGGCACGATCGTGTACGGCACATGAGAATTCGGCTCAGCCTTGCCGTATTCAAGACACACTGTCGGCAGCTTGAGCTTTACGACGCGTTCGGGTGGAATGCTGAACGCCGCGCCGCCGGCGCCACCACCCGCCTGGGCATTGCCTTGCGCCGCGGCCTGCGCGTTCGCCACTGCGCCGCCGAAGCCGCCCTGCCGCTGCTGATTGTTGTTCGTGCCGGTCCCCACGGATTGGTTCTTGTTGTTATTGTTGTTGTTGTTAGTGCCGGTGGTGCGATTGTTGCCGCCGGCGTTATTGGCGCCTTGAAACTGCGCCAAGACCGGCATCGCCGCGAATGCGTCGGGCAAATGCACGTTGAGCGGCTTGTCGGTGTTGTTGGTGAGGATCAGCGTCGCTTCGCGCGAGTTTTTCGGAATGAACTGCACGCCGAGATCGCCATCGCGCATCAAGTCGAACAGATTGACGTCGGAAGCCGACGACGATGTCGCGGGCGCATTTTCGGAGCCGGGGTTGCCGGGCGCGGGATCGGCGGCAGACAATCGCGTTGCCCCGGCCGCGAGGGCGAGTGCCAATGTAATTCCGGACAGCCAACGAAAGCGGAAAGCAGTAGCCATGACGAGAACCTCCGTTCCACAGAGATGAGAAAAGTGCTCACGGTGGTTCGCCAAGGCTGGCTCGAATTCGGTCGCATCATCCGACCGATCGTCGACGCCAAACCTACCCTCTGCCACCGCAATTAACCCTAGAATAGTCGCTTCGCGCCGCGAAACCAAGAGAATTTCCGCGCCGCGCTTAGAATTCACCAGCCCGCATTCGATGCGCTCTCGACCGCCTCAAGCCCAGGGAAGGCCGCCGCCGGTCGAGCCATTGCCAGTGCATTCCTGGGCCTTCCCTGGGAGCGGCGGGAAAACGATTTCCTTCCGCACCGCCGTCGGGCCCAGGAATTTTCCCGCCGCCCGGTTGGCAAGTGCCGCATCGGTAGCAATAATCAAAAGATCGATCGCCCCAGTCGTTCTTCCCACCCCGGCAGCCGCCGGTTATCCCACCCCAATTCGCTAGACAATCGCCCCGCGCGCCGGGGGCGGGAGGTGCTCTCTGATTAGCCGACGTTACGAATACGCGACCGCAACGATCGTTCTCTTGGTGCTTTTGCGACTCGCGATCGGCTGGCATTTCTTCAAGGAAGGGATGTCGCATCATGTCGATAAGACATGGTCGAGCGAGGGTTTCTTGCGGCAAGCGAAGGGGCCGCTGGCGGATGCGTATCATTCCGTGCTGCCGGACCTTCACGGCTGGAATCGGCTGATGCTCGCCCCGCTGAGCGACAAGAGCCCCGCCGACGCGACCGACAATGCCGCGGAAGCCAAGGAACCGGCGGCCACCAAAGAAGCAGCGCCGAAGGAGGAAGCAGCGCCGAAGGATGCCGCCGAGCCGAAAGCGGCGAATGCGGCGAAAGCAAAGTTGGCGGTTGTAGCGGTCGCGGATCATGGGGTGGCTGATGGAGCGACCGAGAAGTCGCCCGACAAAAAAACCGCGGCAAAAAAGGGCGGTGAATCCGCCGACAAAACAGCCGCTGACGAAGGCAAAGTCACAGCGGGCAAGACTTCCGATGCCGCCTCCGCCGCGAAAAAAGCGGCCAGTTCTTCCTCGGCGATCTACGATGCGTGGCTCAAATCCGCAGTCAGCGATTGGAAGGCCGACATCACGAAAGACGCCGAAGCCTACCACTTTACCGACGATCAAAAATCCAAGGCCGACGCGATCCTCGCCGATACCAAGCGGCGGATGAAAGACGATCTGGAAGACTATGAGCCCGACATGCGGATGTATCGCGAGCTCGTAGCCCGCGCCCAAGCGATGCCGCTGGCGCCTGGCGGCGAAGTGATTCCGAATGAAGTCGCCCGCAGCGCGGCGGCCCAGCAAAACCCGCTCGGCGAACGGGGCCTCAACGGGCAATCGTCGCCGCTGGCGACCACCCCCGCCGCATGGCAGTCCGACGCTCAAGCGGTCGACCAATACTTTCACGACCAACTGCGCGGCCTGTTGACGCCCGAACAGCGTGAAATGGCCGCGCCGCCAAGCGCTGCCAGCCGTCTGCACGACATCGACCTCGCCATCGGCTGGACACTGATGATCGTCGGCGGATTGCTGATCGTCGGCTTGTTCACTCGCGTGGCGGCCGTGGTGGGCGCGTTGTTTTTGCTGTCGATTATTTTTGCCCAACCCCCTTGGCTGGCAACCTCGGTGCAAACCTATACGTATAATCAGACGGTCGAGATGTTGGCTCTGTTGGCTTTGGCCACCACGCCCGTTGGCCGATGGGGTGGTCTGGATTATTTCCTCGGCCTGTGTTGCAGCGGATGCTGCCGGAGCCGGGCGAAAACCGTCGTCGAGCCGCCGAAAGCAACCCTCCCGCCCGGCGTGAACATGCCGCCGAACATGAAGAAGCGTTTGTCCTGATACAGCCTCGCTCAGGCATCGAGCCGGTGTCTGGGCTCCGCCCCTACGAGCCCGAAGCGTTAGCGAGGGCGCCTATCGGTGGATTTACCATTCACGAATTTCCCGTCCTGGGAAAGCCCGTCGAGCCCTCCAATTCAATCTGCAAGCCGCTATTGCGAGCGAAAAACGGCCACAAGGAACCCGCTATGAATCTGACGCCCGAAGAACGTGCGATCGGTAAAGAAAATTTTCAAGCCGCCATTGGCAGCGAATACACGCGCCGCGATTTCCTCAAAGGAACGCTTGCTGCCACCGTGGCCGGCGCCGGGTTGGGAGCGATGTACTTCGGGTATGCCGAAGGGGGGCCGCCGAAAAACCCGCTACGCGTCGGCTATATCGGCGTCGGCGACGAAGGGGAAGTGTTGCTCGGTGCGTTGCATTCCGAGAACACGCGAAAATACATCCAAGTGGTCGCGATTTCCGATATCCGGCCGTTCAGCGTCCACCGCGCGTTTCACGGCGACCACTCGAGCCCCGACGCCCTCGGCCGGCGCCCCGGCTTGATGTCGATGTACGGCTGGAAGACGGAAGACGAAGCCCGCAAGCACATCAAGGTGTACGATAAAGACTACATGGATCTGCTGAACGATCCGAATGTCGAAGCCGTCGTGATCGCGTTGCCGCTGCATTTGCACAGCGTGGCCTCGATCAAGGCCATGCGCAAGGGAAAGCACGTCATCACCGAAAAGCTGATGGGCCATAGTGTCCACGAATGCAAGGAGATGGGCCGCGTCGCCAAGGAAACGAACAAAATCCTCGCCGTCGGCCATCAGCGGAACTACAGCGTACTGTACGACAACGCCAAATGGCTCATCCGCCACGGACTGCTGGGCGATCTGCACTACATCCGCGCCCAATGGCATCGCGGCAATTTGCCCGGCCACGATAGTTGGCAAATGCCGATGCCGGGCGACGAAAAGCTCGTCAGGCAAGTGCTGCACTTGGAAAAAATCATCGCCTCGAAAAGCGCCAAGCCGGCCGATATCGACGAGGCCGAAAAGTTGCTGGCCCAGGTGAAAGCACAACAGGCCGACGCAAAGGTGAACGCCGCGGCCTACGGCTACGAATCGCTCACCCTGCCCGACGGAAAGCAGCGCAGCGCGCTCGAGGAACTGATCCGCTGGCGGCTATGGAACCGCACCGGCGCCGGCTTGATGGCCGAGCTCGGCAGCCATCAGCTCGACGCCGCCGGCATCTTGATCGGCGCCGCGCTCGAACGGGCCCACGGCACCGAGCACGAGCATGGCCTGCCGCTGAATGTCACCGGGTTGGGGGGCAGGTATATCTTCCCCATGGATCGCGATTGCGAAGACCATGTCTATTGCATGTACGAATTCCCCGGTCCCGAGTATCACAAAGATCCGAACAAGAAAATCGCGCTCACCTATTCGTCGATCAACGGCAACGGTTTTGGCGACTACGGCGAAGTGGTGATGGGCACCGAGGGAACGCTGGTGCTGGAAAAGGAACAGGAGGCGATGCTCTTCAAATCGGCCTCGACCGGCACGCACATCAAGGTGTCGGAAGACAAGGGCGGGCCAGTGCTCGACACCGCCGAGAGCGGCGGGCATGCCGTCGCCGTGGGCGCCGCAGCGCTCGACGCGAGCCCGATCAGCCGCGGCTACACCGAAGAACTCGAACATTGGGCATGGTGCATCCAGAATCCGGCCCCGGATCACAAGCCCCGCGTCGGCCCGGCCGTCGCCTTGGCCGATGCCGTGATTGCGCTGGTCAGCAGCATGGCGATCCGCGATCCGAAGGAAAAGGCGCGGATCGAATTCAACAAGGCATGGTTCGATCTTTCGAGCGACGAAACGCCCGAGGGAATCAAGCCCGACTTGAATCGCGACGAATACAAGCCGTCGTCGTCGAGCAAAAGCAATCCAAGCTCCGTGTAGCCCCGAGCAGTTGCGCGGAGCCCGCAGCGCAAGCAAGGACGGCTGAGGCCGTTTGCGACTCGGGCGAATTTGCGCAGCGCAATTTCGCGCACTCCCGATATTCGCGGCAACGAGCGACGTCCGCTGCCGCCTATGCGGTTTTGACGAGAACGTTGCACCCAACTGCCACACGACGATCTTCCAGGCCGAAGGCCCGCCGGATGTCGCCCAGCAGGCTGTCGATTTCACGATCGGCGGCGGTGTCCTGCGGGCCGGAGGATTTGCCGCGCGGGGATTCGTTCTTCGGGTTCCGCGCGTCGTGCTCGGCGTCGGTTGGATGCGAGAGCCGCAGCACCGTGTCGCCGCGGCGGATGCGGATGCGGAATTCATAGGGCCCAGTCTTCAGCAAATCGCCGTCGTGCAGCTCCGCTTTTTCCACGGGCCGGTCGTTCACCAGCACCTCGGGCGCGAAGCCGAGCCAACGCAAGCCGACCCCATCGGGATTCAAAAGCAGATAGCAATGCGCGGCGGGAAACTGCTCGGCCCCCAACATTAAATCCGAATCGGTCGCGCTGCCGATCAGAAATGCCGGCCGCACGATCGGCCGAATCCGCTGCCGCGCTCGGCCGCGGATGATCTCGAGCGTCGCCTGCGGAAGGCTCGACCTCGAATGCGGACCGGAAGGATCTTGTGAATTGTGCAACCGGTAGTTCCTCGACATGTCGGCTCCCGAAGATCGCTCGATCGCGGGCGGTTCTTCACGCCCGCCGCCGGAGCATCGCTTGCACTGGTTTCGGCAAGCGGCCGACGTAGCGGCCACTACGAATCGCCGACCGGCAGCGGAATTCCGCCCGCGGAGTAGCGATCGGGTGAATTGGCCGAACTTTGAGCATTGACCGGATTAGAAGGGACGAAGCGGGTGGGGCACTGGCACCAGCCGTGTGCCACTGGCAAGCGACGTCTGCCAGTGCGAGCACCGCACAGGCCCGAATTGCAAGAAAGCAACGCCGGTCGAGGGCGCCATACCACTAGGGGGCCGCTCGTATGGCAAGCCAACTCGCGGTTCTCACGGGCAGACTGCGCTTGCCAGTGGCACACAGTCTCAAATGGCCATCGCATGTAGATGGCGCGCTCGCTAGTGCGAGGGCTGTTTGCCGAGGCGGTCGGCGATATGGATTTGGGCCCGGGCTTGCAGTTCTTCCCGGTCGCGGATCGCCATCATCTCGGGCGAATGGGCCACGCGGGCCCTGGCAGCCTCGAGCTGCTCGCGGGCCTTGTTCGCGTCGAGCTTGTCGGCCGGGATCGCCCGATTCGTGAGCACCGAGACGAGATTATCGGCCACCTGCACGAACCCGCCGTCGAGGTAGTAGTGCTCCGTTTTCGAATCTTCGACGACGCGCAATTCGCCGTAGCCCAGCCGTCCAATGAATGGACTATGATCGGGGCCGACGCCGATTTCCCCGTCGAATAGCGGCAGCGCGACGAAGCGGGCGCTGGCGTCGAGCAGCGTCGCCTCGGGCGTTACCACGCTGCAATGCAATTCCTTGCCGGCGGTTTTTCCGTGATCGGGCATGGGCTGGGCTGGGAAGGGCGAGGGTGAGGGTGAGGGTGAGGGGACCGTGGGCGTGGCCAGGCGCTTACTTCTTTGCCGCTTCGGCTTGCTTCTTGGCTTGTTCTTCCGCTTGCTCGATCGGGCCGACGTACATGAAGGCGGTTTCGGGGAGGTGGTCCCACTTGCCGTCGGCGATTTCCTCGAAGCTGCGGATCGTGTCGGCGAGGCTGGTGATTTCGCCCGGCTTGCCCGTGAACACCTCGGCCACCAAGAAGGGTTGCGACAAAAATCGCTCCATGCGGCGAGCGCGATGCACGACCAACTTGTCTTCTTCGCTCAATTCGTCGACGCCGAGGATCGCAATGATGTCTTTCAACTCGCGGTAGCGCTGCAAGGTCCGCTGCACGCGCCGGGCAATTGCGTAATGGCGTTCGCCGACGTATTGCGGGTCCAAAATCCGGCTCGAGGAGGCCAGCGGATCGACGGCCGGATAGATGCCCTGTTCGGAAATCGATCGCTCCAAATAAAGGAACGCGTCGAGATTGCCGAAGGCCGTCGCGGGGGCCGGGTCGGTGGGGTCGTCGGCCGGAACATAGACGGCTTGCACCGAGGTGATGGCCCCCTTCGAGGTCGAGGCGATCCGTTCCTGCAGGGCTCCCATCTCCGTGCCCAACGTCGGCTGGTAACCGACGGCGCTCGGCATGCGGCCCAACAGAGCCGACACTTCGCTGCCGGCTTGCGAAAAACGGAAGATGTTGTCGACGAACAAGAGCGTGTCGGCACCGGTCGAATCGCGGAAATACTCGGCCATCGTGAGGGCCGAAAGGGCGACCCGCAATCGCGCGCCCGGCGGTTCGTTCATCTGGCCGAAGACCATCGTCGTTTGCTCGATGACGCTGCGGCCGGTGTCGCCGATCTTCGCTTCTTGCATTTCCAACCACAAATCGTTCCCCTCGCGGGTTCGCTCGCCGACGCCCGCGAACACGGAATAGCCGCCGTGAGCGCTGGCGATGCGGGCGATCAATTCCGTGAGAATAACCGTCTTGCCCAATCCGGCCCCGCCGAACAGCCCTGCCTTGCCGCCGCGGACGAACGGCGTCAGTAGGTCGATCACCTTGATGCCCGTCTCGAACAACTCGGTCTTGGTCGATAGGTCGGTCAGCGGGGGCGAATCGCGATGGATGGGCCAGTAGTCGTCGGCGGCGACCGGACCACGGCCGTCGATCGGTTCGCCGATCAGATTGAACACCCGGCCGAGCGTGGCCTTGCCGACCGGCACCTTGACCGGAGCGCCGGTGTCGGCGCATTCCTGGCCGCGGACCATGCCATCGGTGCTGCCGAGCGCGACGCACCGCACGCGGCTGCCGCCGAGATGCTGCTGCACTTCGCCGACGAGATTCAGCTTCACGCCCTTGTTGTCGGAGACAATTTTGACGGCGTTGTAGATTGCCGGCAGGTGGTCTTCCGGAAATTCGGCGTCAAACGTCGAACCGATCACTTGCGTGACGTGTCCGACGGCGGTCTTGGCGGTCGAATGCGAAGCGGGAGATGCGTGTGTTGCAGTTGCCATTAGTGCTTGCGGGTGAGTGTGTGATCGACGCTGGGTTGATGATGTAAGTTTGTTTTTATCCTTTGAGTGCTTCCACGCCGCCGAGGACTTCCATGATCTCGCCGGTGATCTGGCTTTGCCGGGCTCGATTATAGGCCCGGCCGAGGTTCTTGATCATGGCGTCGGCATTTTCCGTGGCTGCTTTCATGGCGACCATGCGCGCGATTTGCTCGCTCACCGCCGCGTCGAGAAAGCATTTGAACAACTTTACTTTGAAACTGGTCGGTACGACTTCTTCCAGGATGCTCTCGGCCGACGGCAAGAATTCATACTGCGACTGGCCGGCGCCTGTTTGCGCGGAAGCGTGTTCCCCTTTATGGTCGGCCTTGTGATCTGTCGGCTTCGCGCCGTTCTTCGACTTGGCGGCATCGTCGGCAGCCGCCATTAGCGAACCGAGGGGCAATAGCGTTTCCACGACCGCGGCTTGCTTGCTGATGCTCGTAAACTGCATGTAGGCCACGTCGAGCCGATCCAGCTTGCCGGTGACATATTCTTCCAAATACCGATTCGCCAACACCTCGACTTCGGCGAACGTCACCCGGTCTTCGAAGTGCGTGTATTTTTCGACCGGCGTCAGTCCGCGATAGCGAAACGCCGAAATTCCGCGTTTGCCCGATATTTCGAGTTGCACCTTCGGCACCGCGGCGGTCAGCTCTTGCCAACGGGCCACCGCGGTGCGAACGACGTTGCCGTTGTATCCGCCGCACAGGCCTCGATTGGCGGTGAGCACCAGCAGGATCGCCCGCTCGGTCTTCTCGCGCCCCTTCAACAGCGGATGGCTGACTTCCAAGCCGCTGTTGGCCAGATCGGAAACGAGCTGCGTGATGCGCCGGGTGTAGGCCGTGGCGGCATGGGCGCGATCCATGGCTTTCTTGAAACGCGCAGTGGCGATCAGCTCCATCGTCCGCGTGATCTTGCGGATGTTGCGGATCGACTTGCGTCGTTTATCAAGCGCTCGTGCCTTGGCCATGCGGAAGAAGGGTGAGGGTTAGGGTGAGGGGTCAGGACGCGCAAGCGGACGGCATCGATCCGTTCTCCTATTTATCTTTCTCGTCTCCGCTGCCTTTGCGTGAGAATGCTTCGTTCTCACGCCTTCGCCGTTTCTGCCGTCTTTTGTTTACCCGCGAATTGGGCCTTGAATTCGCCAATGGCTTTCACCAGCTCGGCCATCGTGGCGTCGTCGAGATCTTTGGTTTCGATGATTTTCTTCCGAATCTCGGCGTGCTGGTCGTGGATAAACGTCAAGAAATCTTGTTCCCATTCGGCCACCTTCGGCCGGGGCACGTCGTCGAGATAGCCGCGCGTGCCGGCGAAAATGATCAATACCTGATCGACCGTTTCCATCGGCTTGTATTGCCCCTGCTTGAGCAACTCGACCATTCGATAACCGCGGTCGAGCCGCAATTGCGTGGCCGCGTCGAGTTCGGTCCCGAGCTGGGCGAACGCTTCCAACTCGCGGAACGACGCCAAGTCGAGGCGCAAACCGCCAGCCACCTTCTTCATCGCTTTGATCTGGGCGGCGCCACCGACGCGGGAGACCGAAATACCGACGTTCATGGCAGGCCGCTGGCCGCGGAAGAACAAGTCGGGCTGCAGATAAATCTGGCCATCGGTGATCGAAATCACGTTTGTCGGAATATAGGCCGACACTTCGCCTTCCAACGTTTCGATGATCGGCAGCGAAGTGAGCGAGCCGCTGCCGAGCTCTTTGCTTAATTTTGCCGATCGTTCGAGCAGCCGGCTATGGGCATAGAACACATCGCCCGGATAGGCCTCGCGCCCCGGCGGGCGCCGCATCAGGAGCGACAACTGGCGATAGGCCTGGGCCTGGCGGGAAAGATCGTCGTAGACGATCAGGGCATGCCCGCCGTTGTACATGAAGTGCTCGGCCATCGCGGTGCCGGCATACGGAGCGACATATTGCAGCGGAGCCGGATCGCTGGCCCCGGCCACGACGACCGTGGTGAAATCCATCGCCCCGTGGTTGCGCAGAGCTTCGATTACCGTGGCCACGGTCGATTCTTTCTGCCCGATGGCGACGTAGAAGCACTTTACGCCCGAGTTCTTTTGATTGATGATCGCGTCGACGCCGATGGCCGTCTTGCCGGTTTTGCGGTCGCCGATGATCAGTTCGCGCTGGCCACGGCCGATGGGCGTCATCGAGTCGATCGCCTTGATGCCGGTTTGCAGCGGCTCGCGGACCGGTTGCCGCTGGGAAATGCTTGGGGCGTTGAATTCGACGGCCCGGCGCTGGCTGGTGACGATCGGGCCTTTGCCATCGAGCGGATTGCCGAGCGGATCGACCACCCGGCCGACGACCGCATCGCCGACCGGCACGCTCAGCAGCCGCCCGGTGCTCTTGACTTGCTCCCCTTCGGCGATCTGCAGATAGTCGCCGAGGATGATCACGCCGACGGAGCTTTCTTCGAGATTGAACGCCAAGCCGGTGGTGCCATTGGCGAATTCGACCATTTCGCCAGACATTACGCCCGACAGGCCGTAGACGCGCGCAATCCCGTCGCCGACCTCCAAGACCTGCCCGACCTCGCGGACATCGATCTGGGAATCGTAGTGCTCAATTTCCTGTTGGAGAACTGAAGCGATCTCGTCGGCTTTGAATTTCATGGACGCTCCTGTCGATCATCTGCTGGCGAAATTGTTCGAGGCGGGTGGCGATCGAGCCGTCGTACACCGTGTCGCCGACGCGCATCATGATGCCGCCGATCAACTCGGGCCGCACTTGCACTTCCAAAATCGGCGTTCGGCCGAACATCGTGCGCACCGATTCGGCGATGCGGCTCTGCAGCTCGTCGCTCAACGGGCTGGCCGTGGCCACTTCGACCCGCACCACCCGCCGCTCGTCATCCAAGAGATCTTGAGCGACGTGGTGAATCGAGCGAAGGATGCCGAGCCGGCCGTGGACGGCAAGCGTTTTGAGAAAATTCAACAGCGTCGGGCTGGTCCGGCCTTTCAACAGCCGATCCACCAGATCGGCTTTCTTTTCGTCGGGCACCAGGGCCGAGGTAAACAGCTCTTCCAAATGCGGCAGCTTGTCGAGCACTTCGGTGACGAAGCTATCCAACTCCGACAGGGTCGCTTCCACCTTGCCGTCCGACGCTGCCGTGCCCTTGGCGCCGGTGGCATCGAGCAGGGCCTGCGCGTAAAGCGTGGCCAACTGCTGGTTGGCAACGTCGACCGCTTGGCGTGCGCCGAGCTTCGTGCTGGAGGCGGATTGGAACACGGAGGAAGGGTGGGGGTGAGGGTGCGGGATCAGTTAGCGCTGGGGCCGTTGCGGGTGAATTGGCTTACGGCTTCTTGCACCAGCCGGGCGTGGTCGGATGGCTTGAGTTGGGCTTGCACGATTTTGCCGGCCAACCCGACCGCCATGTTCGTGCTCCGCTCGGACAATTCTTTGAGGGCTTGGTCCATCGCGGTGCGCACTTCGCGCTGGCCACGCTGTTGCTCGAGGTGGGCCGCTTCCTTGGCCTCGGCGATGATTTCCTGCTTGGTGGCTTCGGCATCGCGGCGGGCTTCTTCGAGCATCGCCCGCACTTCGTTGGCCGCATTGGCCAGCTTCTTTTCATACTCGGCCAGATACTGCTTCGCTTCGTCGTAGGATCGCTGGGCGGCGGCGATATTGTCGGCGATGCCTTGCTCGCGCTTCTGCAACCCGGCAACGATCGGCCCCCAGGCGAATTTCGTCAAAATCAACAGCAGCACGATAAAGACGACGAACGTCCAAATCGCCATGTCGGTGCGGAACTCTTCCGGACCGGGCGTGGTCTTCGGCTCGACAGCTCCTTCGGCATCCTCCATCTTGCCGTCTTGCGCGGAAGCAGCGCCGGCCGGCTCGGCGGCGGCATGGGCCACGGGCGCACTCCAAGCGGTCGCGACGCCGACGAAAATGGCGGCGCAAACGGCAATCAGCCCAAACCGAAAATGATTGGCAGCAAACACGGTCGCTCCCGGCAAATGGTGCGAAAGAAGCTGGTTATTTCCACGGGTTCTGCGTCATGCAGATGTAGAGCGCGAAAAACGTATAACCTTCGATCAACGCCGCCGCGATCAGCAAACCGGTGAAGATATTGCCCGCCACCTCCGGCTGCCGAGCCATGCTTTCCAAACCGCTGCCGGCAAGCTTTCCGATGCCGATTCCGGAGCCGATCGCGACAAGCCCAGCGCCGATGGCGCCGGTGAATACATACGAGGTGGTGTTTCCGCCGGGGCCCTGGGCCATCACTGGCGAAACAATCAACAGCAGGCCGAACGCGATCAGCAGAATCTGAATGCACTTGGTCACGGGAATGCTCTCCTTTTCAAAAACCGGTTTCAACTGTGGGCTTTTCGATAAATATGGGCGGCTCGGAAATTCGAACCCAGGGAAGGCCGCCGGCACACGCTCAAACAGCTCGTGGGCGGCCTTCCCTGGGCTTGGGGCCGCCGAAAAAAGTCGCTAATGCTTGTGAATCGATGCGCCGATAAACAATGCCGACAAAAACACGAACACATACGCCTGCAAGAACGCCACGAATAGCTCAAGGCAGCTCAACAACACCGATCCAATGATCGCAATCACGGTGACCGTGCCCCACTGAAACGAACTGGCCGCAGCGCCCGCGGCGATCAAGCCAAGAATCCCCAGCAACACCAAGTGGCCGGCGACCATATTGGCCAACAAACGCACGCCGAGCACCGCATGGCGGATCAGCGTGCCCAAAATCTCCAAAACAAAGATCAGCGGCCAAATGATGATCAGAATCGGCCAGGGCATCTCCATGTGCGGAACGAAGTGCGTGAGCCAACCGATGGGGCCAAGCTTGTAGACGCCCATCAGCACCCCGGTTGCTAACGTCACCACCGCCAACGCGAGCGTGACACTGGCCGAACCAGTCGGCGAACCCGCCCACGGGACAAGCCCCATCAAATTGCAGCCGAGAATGAAAAAAAACAGTGTCCATAGCAGCGGCACGAACCGATCCGCATCGTGTTCGCCGATCGAGGGCCGAGCCACTTCGTCGCGCAAATAGACCAAAAACGCTTCGAGCAAGTTCCAAATCGTGCCGCGCGGCCGATCGCCGTTGCGAGCTCGCGACGCCAGCCTTGTGAACACGAAAACGAGTACCACGGCGACGAATAGCTCGATCACCATGAATTTCGAAACACAAAGTCCGCTGCCCGGCTGATAGAGGGTTCGCGGCGTGCCGAAGAATTGCGGGATGAGCACCTTGCCCGCCATGGCATCGTTGAACTGATGGACGTTCACGATTTCCGGGTGTTCGGCCCGGACGTATTCTGGAACCTCGGATAGCTTCGTCCAATGATGATGCCAAAGGCTTTTTGGCACCTGAAAGAAATAGCCGTCCTTGATGTGCAGCAGCGGCTCAGCCATGCGTCGCGCTCCCTTCGGCCGGGGCCGATCGGGCGCAAACCGCTTGCGGGGCCGTTCGCATCAAGGCCACCGAGAGACACGTCTCGATCGCCAGCGTTACCAGGTAGAACACGACCAACTGGCCGGCCAAACCGGCTTCGGCAAGCCGTCCGCCCTGCATCGTCGCCGCGGCGATGATCCCCAATGGAATCGTCATCCGCACGAGCATGCCGAGCATCGCGCCGGCCATCGGCGAACCACGCATCCGCAGCACGTGCAGCAACACGAGCGACACCATTGCCCCGATCCAGCAGATTGCTGCCGCCAGGGCGCTGACGGCCCAAGTCGAGCGGTCGGCGAGATTCGTCGTCACGATCGCATCGACCATCCAGGCGGCGGCGAGCAGCCCGCTCAAAATCGCGCACGCCCCGGCGAGGCCAAACGCTCGGCTTCGGCTCGCAGGCGGCTTTATAACTGGCAGCGGGTCACTCACGCGTCGAATTCCTTCGGTAATCTTCTCAGTGTTCTTTTGGGTGTTCGTCCCCGGATCGGTCCGTTTCGCCGGGGGGCGATTTTCGCGTCGGACTGGTCTTCTTGCGATCCGCGGCCGTCATGGCCAATAGATGGACAATCCCGATCCCGATGCCTACCGCAAATCCGAGCAGGGCGAACAACGGTTTGACATGCAACCGGTCGTCGAGCCAGATCCCGCCCAGCCCAAACACCACCATCTCAATGCCGACCACGGTCAGCCGAGCGACCCATTCCGCCGCCATGCCGATTGGCGAGGAGTCGTTTGGCTTCGGTGGCACGGCTCACCGCTGCGGGTGGAATCGGATGTGCGTCGACCGCTTGATTGGTGTGCGGCTCTTTTGCAGAGGAGGGAGCCGCGCACGAAGAAAGCGGAATGATCGCTGCCCCGTCCAAGGCGCGAAAAGTAGGTGCCGCTCAAGTGTTAAACCAAGGTGGGGCTCAATCTAACGGACGATTTTGGCGCCGTCAACGAGTCGCCGCCGGAATTTGTGATTTTTTTCACAAATCAGTATTCGTTGATGAATCAGAATTTTCTCCTGCGACGCAACTTTCGCCCCCCCAATGTTTTGGAACTCCAGAACCACGCCTGCCCGCAATCCGTCGCCCCGCCGAAAGTTGCGTTTTGCAAGGCAAATGGTTAGACTGGACCGAGTGGGTGGTAGAGGCGGACCCAAACGCCTACGGACTACCCCCAAGCGGGGGCGCGGGCGTTCGACAATCCCAACGAGAACACTCTCCTCGGCATGGATGCTTTGAGGACGGTCAATCGCGTAACTCAATCCCACAGTCAGGGACGACTCCCGAAGCGAAACGTTGCCTGCGCCCCCCCTTCCCGGTGGCCACGCGGGCACAGCGGAGGAAGCCCTGATTTATGACCGCTACCACCCTGCGAAGCTACACGCTCAAAGACCTCGGCCAACTGGCCAAACGACGTGGAGTCAACGGCTGGCACTCCATGCGCAAAGACCAGTTGGTCACGGCCATCTTGCGGGTTAAGAAACCGAAGCCGGTCGCCAAGGCGGCGCCGGTCAAGAAGACATCTGCTTCTGTCCGCGGGATCGCGGCGGCAAAGAGCGCTGCTCAAAGCCGCAACGGAGCTCGAGTTCGTGTCGCAGGCTCGTCACGAGCGGCGGCTGTATCCCGCAGCGGCACATTGGCCCATGTCGGTGCCGCACGCCGCAACGGTGTGGCTGTTCATAATGGCGTTGCCAAGCGCGGTGGCGTCGCGGGGCGCAGTAGCGTCGCGGGGCGCGGTAGCGTCGCCAAGCGTAACGGCGTCGCGGGGCGCAACGGGGCAACGGTCAACGGCCGGTCGTCGGCCAGCCATTCCGCAGCGAGCCATTCCGCAGCGAGCCATTCCGCAGCGAGCCACGCAGCAGCCCTGCGGCGCGACACTTCGCGGCGGCTTGCCGAACGGGCACAAGTCGCTCATCGAATCGAGCAAGCCAAGCTCCGCCTGAGCCGATCGAAGAATCTGGCCTTCGAGCAAGCCCAAGGCAAGGCGGCAGCGCCGACCAAAGATCGGCTGGTGGTCATGGTGCGGGGGCCGTTCTGGCTGCATGCCTATTGGGAGCTCACGCCGCAAGGAATCGTTCGAGCCCAGGCCGCATTGGGGCAAGAATGGCACGGGGCCCAGCCGATGCTGCGGGTTTTGGTTGTAACCTCGGGAACGGCAACGACCACGTCGGAGCGCGTGCTGCGCGAGATTCCGATCCACGGCGGTGTGCAGAACTGGTATGTCGATGTGCAATCGCCGCCGCGAACGTATCGGCTCGAAATCGGCTATTTGACCGCCAGCGGAAAGTTCCACTCGTTGGCCCGCAGCAATGTCGTGAGCACGCCTGCCGGCGCCGCCACCGACACGCTCGATGCGCATTGGGACGACGTTTTGGGAGATTGCGACAAGGTTTATGCCATGAGCGGCGGTTTCGCTAGCGAAGGATCTACCGAATTGCAAGAGTTGTTCGAGGAACGGCTGCACCGTCCGATGGGCAATGGCAATGGCAATCAGTTTGGCGCCGGTGCGGAATGCCTTGCCCCGCGGATGAAAGAGTTGCGGTTCCAAGTCGATGCAGAAATGGTGATCCACGGCACGACGCAAGCCGATGCCCGGGTAACGCTGCAAGGCGAGCCGCTGAAATTGCGTGCCGATGGCAGCTTTTCCGTTCGGGTCGATCTGCCCAATCGCCGGCAAGTGATTCCCTTGGTGGCTAGCACCAAAGACGGCGCTGAACAGCGAACGATCGTTCTGGCCGTCGAGCGAAATACGAAAGTGATGGAACCGCTGACGCGCGATTCCGGCGACTAGGCCACCATCGACGAATGCCTAAGGACGAAATGCCTCAAGGATGACGAATGACAAAGGCCTAATGGCAGTTGTGGGCCACGTGTTGGCTCCTTCCCATTCGTGCTTCGTCATTCTTTAGACATCGTCATTCGTGCTTCGTCATTTCTCGCCGGCCGTTGGGCACGAAAGCTGCTCTAGTTGAGCCGTTGGCCAATTCATCGTTCGTTCTCCGCACAGGAGGTGGGTTTCATGGCAAATCATACCCGGTCGGCCCATGCCGATCCGCTCAAGCGCCGTCTCCATTGGCCGTTTCTCAATGCCCAGGCGGTATTGGGTGTGCCGCTCGTGTTTCAGGACGACGAGCATGCCGACACCTTTACCGACTATTTTGCCGCGGCCATCGACGAACTCGATAAGGTTCTTGCCGCTTCCGGCGCGGCTCCGGCCGGCGCGATCCGCCAATGGATGATGCAACTCACGCCGGAGCAACAGCAGCATTTGATTCTCGGCCTCTATTCTGGTCCGGTGCCTGATTTCATCGCTTCGGCCGGCAAGGTGCTCGAATCACACAAGACGCACTATGGCGAAAAGGAGCCGCCGACCGAAGGGCGCTGAGCAGAAAACCCATCAGGCTTGAGAGAGCCCATCAGGCTTGAGAGAGCCCATGGCTTGAGAAATGTTCTGTCGCGGCGGCGGCCGATCGCAGTTGCGTTCGTGGCGCGCCGCAGCCCGCCAATCGAATATCGTTTCGTTTGCGGACGACGGTCAACAAACGGCACACGAAAGCCAACTCGCGCAGAGGCGCGGATCCGCGGAGAGACCAGTGGATCGAAGTGGCGAAGACACATTAGCCCGCAGCGCAAGCAAGGAAGAAAGAAAAACCGCTTGGAATTGCGGCGTTATTTCCGCATGCTCCACGTCCAATGCCGATCACTCGTGGCCTGTACGGTTGCGGACGGACACTCCAGTGTTTCGACAAGCATGCGAATTTCCTCCAGGCTGAGCGCGGCACGGAGCGATGCATCGAACAAGGCTCGTTGGCGTTCGTTGGCTCCGGCGGCATACGTCTCGACCAAATAGCCGACCGTTGCGTCGTCGGCCGGGCGGAGCAAATCGCGCACGAAAACCAACCCGCCGCGGCGAACCACGCGCAGCGCCTCAGCCAGCACGCTGCGCGGCTCGGGAATATGATGCACGATGCTGTTGGAAATCACGGCGGCAAACGAGCCGTCGGCATACGGCAGCCGCTTGCCATCGACGCGCTCGAGCCGAATCCGAGTCTGCATCCCGGCCCGATCGACATTTGCCCGGCCCAATTTCAGCATCTCTTCAGCCAGATCGATGGCCACGACCTGCACGCCGCGGTTCCGCCGACAAAGCTCGACCGGAATCAGCGCCGTGCCGGTGCCGAGATCGAGCATCTCTGTTGCCGCGGCGCTCGGAGCTCCGGCCAAAGAGAGGAACAGCCCCGCGTTTGCCGCCGCTTGCAAAAGATCCTCGACGAACGCGCGATTCACGGTCGAATGGTCCATCGAGTCGTAATCGCGCGCTTCCTCGGCCGAATCCATCACCTCCGGTTCAAGAATGCGAGCAAGCATGGCAAACTTAATCGTCGCTGTCGTTGATTGTCGCCGAACGAGGCCATCGATCGCGGCGCCGATCGGCGCACCTTGCCGATCGAGCCGTCTCAGGCCCACCAACCGCTGCAATGCCGCGAACGCGAAATGGAATTCTGATTTTCGGCAATTTACCGCTGGCACAATTCTTGAAGAAACTTTGCCGAGGTCGTCCTCGTCCAATCCCTCCGCACAACCGCCGCCTTCGCTTGCGGGCCCCTCGCCCTTCGCCCCTCGCCGCTCGCCCCTAATCGCTCGCTCCTTTCCTCTTCCAGCCTAGACTTTCCGCACTGCGTCTGCTATAGTTTGACCAGTTCGATCCTCTAGGCACATGGCCATTGGATTACTGCCAGGTCCAATGGCCTTCAAGTACGGACGCAAATTTGCGTCCCTCGCCTTCGGTCCTGGGAAAGCTCCCAAGAGACCGGCCAGCCTTTGAAAAAGGGGACTGGCTCCGAGCCGCGTATTGGCTCACAGGCTGTTTTGCGTTGTTCCAGTGCCTGTCCCCTTTTTCAAACCCCCCACGCAATACCGCCAACGTCGCGAGCGGTAAGCCGTCGCCGAGTTCTTGAAAACTCGGCCGTAGCGGCAGAGCGTCGGAATTCGCTTTGAATTCCGCTACGTGCGACAGAATTTTTTTTAGGAAGTCAGAATGAGTTTTGATGTGTTCGGGCTGGCGCAGCCCATCTTGCGCGCCGTTGCTGCCGAAGGCTACACCACGCCGACGCCGATCCAATCGCAGGCCATCCCGCATGTGATCGCCGGCCGCGACCTGTTGGGCTGCGCCCAAACAGGCACCGGCAAGACCGCCGCCTTCGCGCTACCCATATTGCACCGCTTGCTGCAATCCGCCCCGGCTCCGGCCGCCGCGCACGCAACCGGCCCCACCGGCCATCACGCGGGCCAAGCCGGCGATTCCCGCAAGCAGGGCCATGCCTCGCGCAGCCATTCGACGCGCAGCCGCCGCAAGATTCGCACGCTCGTGCTTTCGCCGACCCGCGAATTGGCCGCCCAAATCGGCGAAAGCTTCGCCGCCTACGGCCGGCACACGGGGCTGCACCACACGGTCGTATTCGGCGGCGTGAATCAACGCCCGCAAGTGCGCGATTTGCAGCGCGGCGTTGACACGCTGGTCGCCACGCCCGGCCGGCTGTTGGACTTGATCAACCAGGGATTCATTGATCTGGGCACGGTCGAGATTTTTGTGCTCGACGAAGCCGATCGGATGCTCGACATGGGCTTCATGCCCGACGTTCGCCGCATCATCAGCCGCCTGCCGCAAAAACGGCAGACGCTGTTTTTCTCCGCCACGATGCCGCCGGAAATCGAGCGGCTGGCCGACGCGATCTTGCACGCGCCCGAGCGCGTGCGCATCGCTCCGGTGAAGGAAACCGCGGCCCTCGTCGAACATTCGGTTTATTTCGTGCCCAAGGCCGCCAAGCCGCAATTGCTCACCGCCCTGCTGTCGCAATCGGCGATCACTCGGGCCTTGGTCTTCATGCGCACCAAGCATTCCGCCGACCGCGTCGCCCGGCAATTGAACCGCGCGGGCGTTGGGGCCGAAGCGATCCACGGCAACAAAAGCCAGGCCGCTCGGCTGCGAACGCTGGCCAATTTCAAGTCGAATCGGCTGCGAGTGCTCGTGGCCACGGATCTGGCGGCTCGCGGCATCGACGTCGACGGCATTTCGCACGTGTTCAACTTCGATTTGCCGCACGAACCGGAAACGTATGTCCACCGCATCGGCCGCACCGGGCGGGCCGGAGCGACGGGCAGTGCCGTGTCGTTCTGTGCCGGCGACGAACGGAAGCAACTCATGCACATCCAACGCCTGATCGGCCAGCGGTTGACGGTCGAAAAATCAATGCCCGAGGGGATGGCAGCGATTGCTGATAGTTCGCAGCAACAAGAGCCCCAGGATGACGATGCAAGGGGCCACGACTCAGCCAACAGAAGCCATCAGGCGGCGAGCGGCGAAAAGCATTCCGCTCATAGCGCCGGTGGTGGATCCCATTCTAACGGCCGCAATGGCGTCTATTCCGGCGAGCGGCGAAGCGGCGGCTACGGCGGCCGCAGCCGTGCCAGCAGTGGCCGAGGGACATCAGGCCGTAAGCCGAATGGCGGGCATGCCGGCGGCTACCGCGGCGGTAAAAGCCACAAACGCGCGAAATCGGCTGCGGGAAGTTGATTGCAGCAGCCTGTTCCGGCCCCGGCTGCGGCTCTTGACGGACCCGCGAACGGAAGTCACATTTACAGATCGGCCAAACCGCATTGGGCTTGGCCTTCTGCGGGCGATTAGCTCAGTTGGTTAGAGCACCAGCTCGACAAGCTGGGGGTCACAAGTTCGAGTCTTGTATCGCCCATGCCCCCGTTTTGCGGGTTGTCGCTTTTATTCGCCGACCTAGCAAAGCCGGGGCTTTTTCATGCGCGGTGTTCGGCTCATGCGCTCCCCACTACGCTCCGCACATAAATGGAACGTCCTGCGGCGTGCGTCCCTCGCTAACGCTTCGGGCTACAATGCAATCGCCGGTGGCACACCGGTTCCCTTCTCCCCCTTCGCGGGAGAGGGGCTAGGGGTGAGGGGGCGTTCGCCGGTGTGCCGCTGGCCAGCGCAGTCGGCCAGTGCGAGCGCCGCTTGAGTTCGCACATAAATGGAACGTCCAGCGGCGTGCTCCCTCGCTAACGCTTCGGGCTACAATGCAATCGCCGGTGATTCGTACCTCAAAGTCTCGCAGTCTCAAAGTCTCACAGCCTCCCGAAGCGGCGTTGCACTGGGTTGGCATTCGCATAAAGCCGTCTTAATCCGCACTGTGAATGGGCCATAAAAAGCTTTGCTATGCATCGATTCATGGCAAGCTTTTTATTACGCATTCGGGCTCGGCACACTCCGTGTGCCGTCTGCGCTTCGCGGTGGGTTGGGCACAGAGCGGGGCAGACGGCACACGGAGTGTGCCTGCTACGTTGGGTGCGGCCTTACGGCCGCGCGCTACGCGGCTTTGATTTCGACGGCGATATTTCCCGGCAATGCCATCGCGCCGATCGCGTTGCGGGCGACGATGAATTTCGAATAAGGCACCAACGTAGCAGGCACACTCCGTGTGCCGTCTGCGCTCCGCGGCGGGTTGCGCACAAAGCGGGGCAGACGGCACACGGAGTGTGCCTGCTACGTTGGGTGCGGCCTTACGGCCGCGTGCTACGCGGCTTTGATTTCGACGGGGATATTTTCCCGGCAATGCGCCGGCGCTGACCGTGCTGCGGGCGATGATGAATTTGTCGAGGACGAAGGCGTCAACGTAGCAGGCACACTCCGTGTGCCGTCTGCGTTCCGCGGCGGGTTGGGCACAGAGCGGGGCAGACGGCACACGGAGTGTGCTTGCTACTTTAGTTGCGGCCAAAGGCTGCGCTGTGTGCCGTCTGCGCTCTGCGGTGGGTGGCACACAGACCGAGGCCCCTTGAAAACGGTTTTCAGCCACTGGCCGGCTCTCCGCCATGTTGACACCCCCCTTGGACGCCTTAAAATAGCGTGTTTCCTCCGGCCGCGGGCGCGATGCTCCGCGGCGTTTGATTTTTGAGGGACCGCGGCTTGGCCGACACCACCCAACAACGTGCCATTCACAAAGCCGACGTGCTCATCGAGGCCCTCGGCTGGATCCGCCGGTTCCGCGATAAGGTGACGGTCATCAAAATCGGCGGCAGCGTGATGGAGTCCGAAGCCGCCCTCGGCCACCTGCTGCTCGACATCGTGTTCATGGAAACCGTCGGCATGCGGGTCGTGCTCGTGCATGGCGGCGGGGCAGCCATCAGCCGGGCCATGGATGCCGCCGGTCTTCAGCCCCGCTTCATCCAAGGCCGCCGCTATACCGACGACGCCACGCGCGACATCGTCGAGCAAATCCTGGCCTACGAAACGAATGAAAACCTTGCCGCCAAAATCGAAGAATTCGGCGGCCGGGCCATGCCGCTCAATTTCCGTACAACCAACGTGCTCTTCGGCGAACGGATGACGCTCGAAGGGCCGGGCGGCGCGCCGATCGATCTGGGGCACGTCGGCCGGGTGACGCGCGTCGACCGCACGACGATCGACAATCTTTCGTATGCCGGCACCGTGCCCGTGATTCCATCGATGTGTCTTGGCCCCGACGGCGGCAAGCTGAATGTGAATGGCGACACGGCCGCCACGGCCGTGGCCCAAGCGCTCGGGGCCGAAAAGCTCGTATTTCTCAGCGACGTCAACGGCGTGCGGCTCAAGAAAGACGATCCCTCGACGCTCGTGCATTCGCTCACCGCACGGCAAGCTCGCGAACTGATCGGCAACGGGGCGATCGAATCGGGCATGATTCCGAAAGTCGAGGGTTGCTTGGAAACGCTCGACAAAGGCGTCCGCAAGATCCACATCATCGACGGCCGCCTGCGGCATTCGCTGATGCTCGAAATTTACACCAACCAAGGCGTGGGAACGGAAATGGTTCGCGATGAGTGAGACAGGGATCAGAGGCCAGGGGTCAGGGGCTAGGGGTCAGGGGCCAGATGACGCGCAAGCGGATGGATAAGAAACTCGGTTCGAAACCTGTGCCCTATTGGTCCAATCGTAATCACTCCTGCTGCTTTCTGGCCCCTGGCCCCTGACCTCTGACCCCTTGCCTCAGGATTTTCCTATGGCCACTGCGACTGGGATGACGACGGCGGAAACGCTCGAATTGTTCAACAAATATGTCGTGCCGAACTACACACGATATCCGATCGTGCTCGTGCGCGGCGAAGGCTCATATGTGTGGGACAACGAAGGGAATCGCTATCTCGATTTCTTTCCCGGCTGGGGCTGCAATCTGCTCGGGCATTGTCCCGAGCCGGTGGTGCGGGCCGTGCAGCAGCAAGTGGCGACGTTGATCCATGTGCCCAACACTTGGCACACCGAGGCGCAAGGGCTGTGGGCGCAGGCGCTGTCGGAGCGAAGTTTTGGCGGAAAGGCGTTCTTTTGCAATTCGGGGGCCGAGGCCAATGAAGCCGCGATCAAGCTGGTTCGCCTGCATTCGCCGAAAGAACGGTACAAGATCATCACGTTTCGCGGCGGTTTCCACGGCCGCACGTATGGCGCCACTACCGCGACGGCGCAGCCGAAATATCACGAAGGCATCGGCCCGCTCTTGGCCGGCTTTCAATATGCCCCGTTTGGCGATTTGGGTGCCGTGGCGAAGCTGATCGATCGCGAAACGGCCGCGATCATGGTCGAGCCGGTGCAAGGGGAAGGGGGCGTGCAGATTCCACCCGACGGCTTCTTGCAAGGCCTGCGCAAATTGGCCGACGATCACAAACTGCTGTTGGTGTTCGACGAAGTGCAAACCGGCTGCGGGCGCACGGGCGAATGGTTTGCCTATCAACATTTCGGCGTGACGCCCGACATCATGACGCTGGCCAAGGCCGTTTGCGGCGGCATCGCCGGCGCCGCGATGCTCACGACCGCCGAAATCGCCCCCAGCCTGCGGCCCGGCATGCATGCGGCCACGTTCGGCGGCAACCCGATCGCCGCCCGAGCCGGGCTGGCAGCCATCGAAATGATCGAGCAAGAGAACTTGTTGCAACAGGCCCAGCAGATCGGCGAGGTGTTTCGCTCGCGGCTCGGCGAATTGCGAGCCCAATGCGACATCCTGCGCGACGTCAGGGTTTTGGGTGTGATGATCGGCATTGAATTGGCCGTCGAAGGCGCGCCGTTGGTCAAGGCGTGCCTAGAGCGGCGGTTGCTGATCAATTGCACGCAGGGAACCGTGATCCGGCTGTTGCCGGCCATGAATCTCACGGTGCAACAAGCACACGACGGCTGCGACATCCTGGCCGAGACAATCAAGGAGCTGGCCGCCGGAGCCAGACACTAGCCCGAAGCGTCAGCGAGGACGGCGACATGTCGCCCTGGAGATCGGGCCGCGCGGCGGCGCTTCCTCGCTGACGCTTCGGGATAATATGGGAGCGGCGGCGCTTCCTCGCTGACGCTTCGGGCTAATATGGGAGCGGCGGCGATTCCTCGCTGACGCTTCGGGATAATATGGCAGATGCCCGAAGTGGTCGCGAGGAAAGCATGGATGGTTTACGATCGATTTTAGTCGCTTTTGAAATGTCTTCATGCGTCATTTAATCACCGTCACCGATTTCTCGGCATCCGAGATCGAGCAGGTTTTCGCAATCACCGAAGATCTGAAGTCGAAATATCAGCAGGGATTGCGCGAGCCGCTCTTGCCGGGTCGGGTGATGGCGCTGCTGTTCGAAAAGCCGTCGCTGCGAACGCGGGTCAGCTTCGAAACGGCGATGGTCCATCTGGGCGGGGGCAGCCTTTTTCTGGGCGACGACGCGGGCTTCGGCGCTCGTGAAAGCATCGCCGATTTTGCCCGGGCGCTGAGTCAATATGTCGACGTGATCGTGGTTCGCGCCAAGCGGCATGCGACCGTGGTCGAGTTGGCCGATTATTGCACGTGCTCGGTGATCAACGGCCTGACCGACCATTCGCATCCCTGCCAGGCGCTGGCGGATTTGTACACGTTGCAAGAACTGGTCGGCCCCTTGGCCGGCCATACGTTGGCCTATGTCGGCGACGCGAACAACGTGGCGTATAGCTTGCTCGAAGGATGCGCGCTTTTGGGAATGCGATTGGTGATGGCGACGCCGGAACAATATCGCTTCAGCGACGAGGCGATCAAAGAGTTGACCGCGTCGTTGCCGCGTTTGCAACTGCAAGTGACCGATGATCCCTACGCGGCGGTGCGCACGGCGACGGCGATTTACACGGATGTTTGGACCAGCATGGGCCAGGAATCGGAAAGCCAACATCGTCGGGCGCATTTCGTCGACTACCAAGTCAACGGAGATTTGATGGCCCATGCCCCCGGCGCGTTTTTCATGCATTGCCTTCCTGCCCATCGTGGCGAGGAAGTGACCGACGAAGTGATCGACGGACCGCAAAGCATCGTCGTGCAGCAGGCAGGCAACCGGATGCACGTGCAGAAAGGCATTTTGGCGTGGCTGCTCAGCCGAGCAGGCGACGATTGACGGCGAGCGCAAATCCACGCGTGCGCCCGTAGACAAGCAATAGCCGACGCGCGAAACCGCAAGCGAGCTTCGTCTCGTAAGTTATCCTGGCCCCTGACCCCCGACCTCTGCCCCTCGCTCTTCCATGCGACTCGACAACCGTGCAGCCGACGAACTCCGGCCGATTCGCATCACGCGGCGGTTCACCCGCACTTCGCCGGGAAGCGTGTTAATTCAAGCCGGCGGCACGACCGTGCTTTGCACGGCCAGCATCGACACGAAGCTTCCCGAATGGATGGCCGGCCAGGGACGCGGCTGGCTCACCGCCGAATACAACATGATGCCCGGCAGCACCTCGCCGCGAAAGCGCCGCGATCGCGACGGAAAAGTCGACGGCCGCACCACCGAAATTCAGCGCCTCATCGGCCGTAGTCTGCGGGCGATCATCGATCTCGACGCGATCGGCGAACGGCTAATTACCCTCGATTGCGATGTGTTGGAAGCCGACGGCGGAACCCGAACCGCCAGCATTACCGGAGCATTCATTGCCTTGGTCGACGCACTGGCGACAATCGAATTGCCCGATCCGAGCCACCGACCATTTTCGACAAATGTTGCCGCGGTCAGCGTCGGGCTCGTCGAGGGCGAGCCGCTCTTGGATCTGGACTATCGCGAAGACGCCGCGGCCGCGGTCGATATGAACATCGTGATGACCGGGGCCGATCGATTTGTCGAACTGCAAGGGAGCGGCGAAGAGGCAACTTTTTCGGAAGAAGAGTTGCGGCAGCTTGTCGCCCTGGGGCGCCGCGGCATCGAGCGAATCACGGCGATCCAACGCGAATCACTCGGGCCTCTCTGGCCCGGCGATCCGGCCGAAAAAATCTAGTCGCACGGGGCCACCCTCGCCTCCCACCGCGGTCAAGTTCCGTCTTTTCGATTTGGGCGGATTGTCGTGGCGGCGCCGCAAGCAAGCCGATGGCATTTTTGCCCATTTCGGGGGCACCCTGGCGTAGTTTACCGATAGAAAATTCTATACAACGTAGCAGGCAAGTTCCGTGTGCCGTCTGCGCTTCGCGGCGGGTTGCGCACAGAGCGGGGCAGACGGCACACGGAGTGTGCCTGCTACGATTGAGCCGTCGCCGCGCGTCGCAAAGATTTCGCATGTTCGTTTCTTACCAAAGTCCACCTCCGAGAATTGCGGGGTAAGAATGACTCTGGTTCAATTCGATCGCGGGGCATTGGTGCTGCCCCCGAAAGCGGTGTTGGATTTCTTGGCGAAACTGGATTCTCACGAACCCGGCGGCCCCGAGCGCCGCAGTTCCAGACGAAAAAATGCCGTGCTGGAGGTCGCAGTCGTGCCGGTCGGCGAGGATCTGAAGCAAAACGACGAATGTTTCCTCGCAATTTCCAAAGATATTTCGGCCTCGGGAATGTCTCTCATCCATACCCGAGCCATCACCTCGGGCAGCGTCGTGGTGGAGCTTTCCAACCGCGACAATCACTCGCTGCAACTGTTGGCCTGTGTGATCCGTTGCCAGGCGATCCATCGCTTCTACGAAATCGGCCTGCGGTTCATCACCCGCCTGGCAGGCAATTAGGTCTCTCGCCCTCCGCTCGAAACCGCGACACCCCGCCGTCAATTCAACATAAGGACGCAAGCATGGGAATGATCAAAGAGTTCAAAGAATTTGCCATGAAAGGCAACGTGGTCGACATGGCGGTCGGAATCGTCATCGGAGCCGCGTTTGGCAAGATCGTCACGTCGTTTGTCAGCGACGTGATCATGCCGCCGCTTGGGCTGCTATTGGGGCACGTCGATTTCTCCGGTCTGATGCTCACCTTGCGCGAAGCGCACGACAAGACGCCGGCCGTCATGTTGCGCTACGGCCTGTTCATCAACACGATCGTCGATTTTACGATCGTGGCGTTCGCCGTGTTCATCGTCATCAAGCAGGTGAACCGGCTGAAGCGCAGCGACGCCCCGCCGCCGCCATCAACGAAGGACTGCCCCTTCTGCCAGGAAAAGATTCCGGTGAAAGCGACCCGCTGCGGCCATTGCACGAGCGAGCTACGCTAGGGGCGAGGGGGGGCTAGGGACGAGGGGCTAGGGGCGAGAGGCGAGAGGCGAGAGGCGAGGGACGAGAGGCGAGATGCGAGAGGCGAGTAAGGGAGCGGGGCATCGGTCGGCGCTAAAGATCGCTGGCTTGACATTCGCGGCGGGTAAATTTGGCGGACAATCGCTTGCAGCGCGTCGTTCTCACTCGTCCCTCGTCCCTCGTCCCTCGCCCCTTCTCGGCTCGCCCCTTCCTGCCGTCATCAGCGACACCACCACCAGCGTCAGGAACCCGAGGGGCACGGTGACCAGCGCCGGTTGCGAAAAGGGAATGAACGACAGCTTCGGATCGATGTGGTACACGTCTTTGTAGCAATCCGCCGACAATAGAATCCACGCCAGCGACGACACGAGTCCGACTGTGATCGCCGCGGCAATTCCTTTCGCGGTCGTCCGTCTCCAGAAAAGCAGCATCACCAGCGCGGGCAAGTTGGCCGAAGCCGCAATGTTGAACGCCCAGCCGACGAGAAACGCCACGTTGAAATTCTTGAACAGAATGCCGAGCACCATCGCCAGAATGCCCAGGGCGATCGCCGCGAATTTGCCATAGAGCACTTGCTTGTGGTCGTCCATCTTGACACGGAACAGGTTCGCCATCAGATCATGGGCGACCGCTCCCGCCCCGGCCATGATCAAGCCCGAGACCGTGCCGAGCACGGTGGTAAAGGCGATCGCCGAGATCACGGCAAATAGCGTGTTCGAGAACGAGCGGGCCAACAGCGGCGCCGCCATGTTGGCGTCGGTCGGATCGAGCGCGCCGGAGGTCATGGCCCCCAGGCCGAGAATCAACGTGAGCACATAAAACACGCCGATCGCTCCGATGCCGACGATTGTCGATTTCCGCGCGCTGTCCTGATCTTTCACCGTGTAGTAGCGGATCAGGATGTGCGGCAATCCCGCCGTGCCGCAGAACAGGGCCAGCATCAGCGAGAGGAAATTGAGCTTCTTGGACAGATCGTTCGAGCGGACGCCGGCGAATTTCGCCGATGCGCCGGGCGTCAGCAGATCGGAGCCCTTGCGAGGCGATTGATAGTAAACGGTGGTGATGTGCCCGTCCGCATCTTCGATCGCTTCCTTCGGCCAGGTGACAATGGTCGAATCGCCGAGCGTCGTGAGAAAGGCCGTGGGACTGAGCGGACCCGTGCTCGACTTATCGCCGGGCAAGGCCGAAATCGTTCCGACCGAATGCAAGTCGTTTTCGGGCGACTGCGGCAGGCCATTGACGAGCGTCTGGCCGTCTTTACTGCTCACCGTCTGAGCCAGGGCAAGCTGGTTCCAATCCGCCGGCGTCCATTGCGCCATGTCGACCGGCAGTTTTCCGACGAAATCTTTCGGCGCCGACGCGACGGCACGGTAGGTTAGCACCCGGTCCGTTGGCGTTTGAATTCGCACATAGGGTTTTGCTTTCCACTCTCCCGATGGCGCGATGAGCCGCGAGCCGGCCGGCACATGCTCGGCCGCCGTCGTTCCCGGCGGCAGCGGCGCGGCGGGAGCCACGGATAGGCCGCGATTCAAGATCATCACCACCAGCACGAAGCAAAAAATCACCAGCAGCGAACCCTTGATGAACTGCACCCACGTGGTCGAAACCATCCCTGCCGTCACGACGATCAGCGTCACGGTCACGCCGACAATCAACACGCCCGACCAATGCGGCAAGCCCAACAGCGGCGTCACCAGTGCCCCCGCTCCGACCATCTGCGGAATCAGGTAGAAGATCGACACCACGAGGGTCGAGATCGCGGCCGTGAGCTTGATGCCGGGCGAATCGAAGGCCGAATCGAGCGCGTCGGCAAACGTGAATTTGCCCAATCGCTTGATCGGCTCGGCAATCACGAATAGGGCGACGATCCAGCCGGCGAGAAAACCGATCGAATACAGAAACCCGTCGTAGCCCGAGAACGCGATCATCCCGCAGATGCCGAGAAACGACGCGGCCGACAGATAATCGCCGGCGAACGCCACGCCGTTCACGGCCCAATGAATTCCGCCGTGAGCCGCGTAATACCCGCGCGATGATCGGGCGCGGCGCCCCAAATAAAACGACAATCCCAACACCACCGCCACGAAGAACAGAAAAATGCCGATGGCGATGGGCGATGTCGTGTAAAGCATAGATCGTTCAAATGCCTAATGACGGAGCTCGAATGAATGCCCAGAATCGCGATCGCCGCATCAGTGCGGCGAATCGGGCGATTTGGAGACAAGCGAATAGATAAACGCCAGCACCAGCGCGGCGACGATCAGGCCGATCCCATAAACGATCGCCAAATTCAAGCCGGCGATCGCGGTCGGCTTCGCCATTTGATCGGGCGCGAACGCCGCCAGGATCATGAAGCCCACGTACAGCGCCACGTAGACCGCGAAGAGAACGAGGCCCCAGCGCGCATTGTGGCGGTCGATGGGCGTTTGCACGGCCGGTGCGTGGCTCGGTTGCGACATCTTTCACCCCTACGAGACGTCGCTTGCAGATGAGAAGCCGAAGCGGCAAGCGAATTTGAACATCCTAGCCACGCTGGCGAGGGCCTGCAAGCATTTTTCCGCTGCAAGGGCCGTCCATCGGCGATTGGTCGGCAGCGCCGCCGCAGAGGGCCTACAACCGCGAAATCTTCACCCGTTTTTTCGCGTTTTCGCGTCTTTCGTGGTTAATTCCGGCTTGTGGTTCTACGCGTCGGCCAGCCGCAGCAGGGCGTATTTTCGCTTGCCGGAGCGGAGCACGATGACGGTTTCGCTCGCCAAGTCTTGCCGCGTCAGCGAGCGGTCGAGGCCCTCGACACGGCGGTTGTTCACGTAGGCCCCCCCTTGCTCGACCGTTCGCCGCGCATCGCCCTTGCTCTTGGCCAGCCCAGACTCGACGATCGCGTCGATGATGCTCAAGCCGGCCCCGTCGATCCGCGAGCGCGGCAAGAGCTTGCTCGGCACATCGGCAAATATCTCGGTCAATTGGGCGTCGCTCAGTTGATCGATCTCGGCGCCGAACAAGATTTCGGTCGCCCGCCGCGCGGCCGCCAAGCCCGATTCGCCGTGGATCAGCCGCGTCAGCTCCTCGGCCAGGCGGCGCTGGCTTTCGCGGGCCTCGGGTTTGGCCCCCCTGGCCGCGTCGAGCGCTTCGATTTCTTCTCGCGATAGCTCGGTAAGCGTTCGCAGGCAACGGCCGGCATCGGCGTCGTCGACGGTCACCCAGTATTGATAGAACTGATAGGGGCTGGTGCGAGCTGCGGAGAGCCAGATCGCTCCGCTTTCGGTTTTGCCCATCTTCGACCCGTCGGTCTTGGTCAGCAGCGGCCAGATGAGCCCGTAAAGTTGCGTGGCAGCGGATTGCGATTGCGCTGCAACCAGCTGCGCCGCCGATTCCAGCGAACGGAGCCGCCGGGCCAAATCGATGCCGGCCGTGATGTTGCCCCACTGATCGCTGCCGCCGGCCTGCAACTGGCAACCGAAATGCTCGTTCAAATAAACGAAATCGTAGGCCTGCAACAGCATGTAGCTGAATTCGGTGTACGACAGGCCGATGTCGGTCCGCTCGAGCCGCGACTTCACCGAATCCTTGGCCAGCATCACATTCACCGGAAAATGCTTTCCCACGTCGCGCAAGAATTCGAGAAAGCTGAAGCGGCTCATCCAATCGTAGTTGTTCACGAGCCGGGCCGGATTCGCGGCGGAATCGAAATCGAGCACGGATCGCATTTGCGACTCCATGCCTGCGACGTTCGCCCGCAGCAATTCTTCCGAGAGCAGCTTTCGCTCCTCGCTCTTTCCGCTGGGATCGCCGATCATGCCCGTGGCCCCGCCCACCAGCACGATTGGCCGATGCCCGGCCCGCTGAAATCGCCGCAGCATGATGAGGCCCATCAAGCTGCCGACGTGCAAGCTATCGGCCGTGGGGTCGAAGCCGACATACAGCGCCCGCGGCTCGGCGGCCAACCAACCGGGCAGCCCGGCGTCGTCGGTCGTCTGCTGAATCAGCCCACGCCACTTCAGATCATCAAAAATATCGAGCGTCATGCGTTTGAAAAATTTGGTTCTTGTAACCGGCGGCTAGCGCCTCGCCGCTAACGAGTTGGCTCGGCGATTGTTAGCGGCAAGGCGCTAGCCGCCGGTGATTTGACGACTCGCAATCCCTCAGCCGCGCCGTTGCCTTCCGCCGTCAGCGCCACATGTCGTCGTTGGCGAAGGGGTGGGCGGGGCCGTTGAATTTTGGCTTCGGCACCGCCGCCAGCGTTTTTTCCGCCAGCCGCAGGTCTTCGCGTGTCGTGATCTTCATGTTGATCGGCGAACCAGGAACAATCGTCACGGCGTGTCCGATCCGCTCGACGAGCTGGGCGTCGTCGGTGGCCTGAAAATCGCCCCGTTTGGCATATGCTTCCAACAGCAGTTCGCGGCCGAACACCTGCGGCGTTTGTGCTTCCCAAAGGTTGTCTCGCGAGACAGTCTCGGCGATCGTTCGGTCGGCGGCGACGCGCTTGAGCGTGCCCGACACCGGCACCGCGAGGATCGCGGCCCCGCTCTTCTCCGCCGCGGCAAACACTTCGTCGATCCATTCCTCCGCCAGGCAAGGCCGGGCGGCGTCGTGTACCGCGATGAAATCGACGTCGGGCTTCACCCGGGCCAACGCCCGCTCGATCGAATCGGTCCGCTGCTGGCCCCCTTCGACGACATCGATTCCCATGATGGCGACGTTGGCCCCGAACTTGAAATTGAAATCCTCGCGATCCTCGGCGCCGATGACGAGCACGACCTGCTTGACATCGTCGCGATTCAGAAATTTCTCGGCCGAATGGAGCCAAACCGCCTTATTCGCCAGCGGCGCAAACGGCTTCTTATAGCTCTGGCTCTTGAACCGGCTGCTTGCGCCGGCGGCAGCAACAATAACGGCAAATTTGGCCACGGATACAAGCTCGAAAAGGCTGGACAGGTTCGACGTTTCAACGGGCGGTTTATTGTGCGATCTGGCGAAGCAATTGGCAAGGCGAGCGAGAAACCGCCCACTTTAGGCAGGTGGCAGGGACACTCGCCGCGACGCGACTTCGACCGATCACGACGACTGGCCACGATGCCGCCGCGGCGCTCGCGCTGGCCGGCTGCGCTGGCCAGTGGCAGACGTTGGTGCGAGATGAAACCACGAAATACGCGAAACACACGAACGATGAAACCGGCTGCCGCTATTCGTATGGCATCAAGATTTCGTCGGGATGCAGGCCGGCGATCGATTGGAAACCGCCGCTGGCGATGTGTTCGCCGAGACAGGTTGCCGTGCGGAAATAGCGGTCGGTGGGTTCACGACCGGTGAACTTGCGCTCGAAATCCTGGCAGATGCAATCGGCCGCCTGGCGCACGATCTCATCTTCGTGCCGGACTGCATACAGACTGGTGGCCAGCATCACGACCGCGTCTTGAATCCGCTGCGAGAGATGCGCTATGCGGCATTGCCGGTCGGCGAGCGCCAATTGGTGCTTGCGCAACACGCCGTCGATCACCAGCCGTGAGCGCTGCAAGATGTGGGCCGCGAATTCGGCATGGGCCCGCAGCGCCGATGGCATCGGCGGAAGCGCTGGCGGCGACGGCCGGCGGAGCCGTTCGGCGGCCTGCCACCGCAAGTAGGGCGCGATTTCCGATCGCAGCGCCCATGCGTGCCGCGGATTGAATGGGTTCGGCTTGCGGATGTTGGCCGTGGCCAGCGCTTTGCCGATCGGCTCGAAGAACCGCTGGCCATGATGTTTCACCAGCGACTTGAAAAATGCCATGCCGAGCATCTCGCCTTCACCTTCGTAAATGCAGGGGGCCAGATACTCGTGCACGTTGTCGCCGAACATGTGCCCATGAAGGAAGGCCCGGCCGCCGTGCGTTTTCATGAACAGCTCGATGGCGGCTTCCTTCTGGGCTTCGCTGCCGAAGATTTTCGCCACGATGCATTCCATCTCGCCGCGATAGCCGGCATCGATCAGGCCGGAACACCACGCCACGAGCGCGTCGCAAGCGACGATCAATCCCGCCAGTCGGCCCATGCGGCGGCGCACCAATTCGCGCGTGGCAATCGGCGCGCCGTAGGTTTTGCGGAACCGCGACCAGGGAATCATGCTCGCCAGCATCAGCCGCATTGTGCCGGCCGCATTCGCGCACAGGGCCACTCGCCCGAGATTCAAGCCGTGATAGGCGATCGTCAGGCCATCGCCGCGCGGCGGGGTGAGCAAGTTCGCGGCCGGCACGCGAAAGTCCTTGAACACGATCCCGTAGTTGTGGGCATGCTTCAGTGCATACAGCCCGTAGCGGCGCAATTGGAATTGGGCGTTTTCTTCCTGCGGCAAATCGACGATCACCACGGCCGGGCGATTTTCCACAAGGGCCACCAAACCGATCGTCCGCCCCGGTAGCACGTTGGTGATAAACAGTTTTTCACCGTTGACGACGAACGCATCACCGTCGAGCACCGCGCGGGTTCGCAGCGCCGTGAGATCGGAGCCAGCGCCAGGCTCGGTCAGCGCAAATGCCGAAAGACTTTTGCCGCTCGCCAAGCGCGGGAGAAAACGCTGCTTCTGCTCGGCATTGCCGAATGTGCGCACCGGATCGACCGCGCCAATGCAGCCATGCACCGACGCCAGTCCGGCCACCGTCGGATCCATCAGGGCCATTCGCGTCAGAAAGGGGGCGAAACTGGCAAACGGCGCCCCGGCTCCGCCGAATTGCCGATCGACCAACAAACCCCAATAGCCGGCGGCAGACAAATCGGCAATCGCGGCAGCGCTGATTTTCCGCTCGGCATCCAATAGCGTCGCCGCCGATCGATGGCGGCGCACGATGTCGAGCGATTGCTGCATCACGCGATCCGCGTCGGGCGATGCCGCGGGCGGCTTGGAAGCGAACAGCTCGACCGGCAGTTGCCGATCCCACACGGCTCGATGCACGGGGCTGTGCGCGGTTTGAAATCGCGCCGCAAACAGCGACTCGACCTGGTCGTCGGCCTTGTCGATCGCGCCCGTGCGCCGCACCTCCTCATCGCTCTTGCCGCCGAGCTTGAGCGCCGTTTCGGCAAACGACGGCTCGCCCGGCGAATGAGTCGCTTCGGTGTCAGCAGCTCGAGCGTTCATAAGACCTCGCACCGGCGGCTTGCGCCTTGCCGCTAACGAATATTACCCGCGTGTTAGCAGCAAGGCGCTAGCCGCCGGTGTTTTGTCGCGCATTTCAGGCCTCCGCCTGACTCAGTTATTATAACGCGGCACGGAGTCGCCGCATTCATCCTGCATACAGCCGGTCGATCGTGTCGGCAAAATGTTCTTGGATCACGGCGCGGCGGAGCTTGAGGGTCGGCGTCAGTTCGCCGCGTTCGGCCGACAGCGCCCGATCCAATAGCGCGAACCGGCCGATTTGCTCATTTGCCGACAGGCAGGCCAACCGCTCGTCGATCCGCTGGCGGTAGATGGCATGCACGTCGGGATGGGCCAGCGCTTCGGCGGGCGAGAAGACGGCAATCCGCCGCGCGATGATTTCGGTTCGCAATGCATCCGGATTCGGCACGATCAGGGCCGACAGATAATTCCGCCCTTCGCCGAACACGACCACTTGCGCGATCAGCGGTTCGTCGGCCAGAAGCGATTCGATGGCCACCGGCGCAATGTTCTTGCCGCTGGCGGTGACGATCAATTCCTTCTTGCGACCGGTGATCCAAAGATAGCCGGCGTCGTCGAGCCGGCCAAGATCGCCGGTGTGCAGCCAGCCGTCGCGGATCACGGCGGCGGTTTCCGTGGGCCGGCGCCAATAACCGAGCATGACCTGCGGCCCGCGGGTTTGAATTTCTCCGTCGTCGGCAATGCGCACTTCGATGCCCGGAATCGGCCGGCCGACGGAACCCATCCGGTCGGTGTCGGGACGCGCCACCGAGATGACGGGCGACGATTCGGTGAGTCCATAGCCTTGCACGAGCCGCACGCCGTGCCGCCAATAGAAATCGGCCGTGGCGACCGGCAACGCCGCGCCGCCGGAGCTGCAAAGCCGCAATCGGCCACCGAGCAATTCCGATAGCGAACTCGCGGAGTCTTTCGGCAACGATTCAAAATGCCGCCGCACTTTGTCGAAAAAATAGGGGACGCCGTTCAGCAGCGTCGGGTGCAGCGATTGGCAGTTGGCCAAAATCTTCTCGCGGCTTTCGGCCAGGGCCAACTGCGTGCCGCCGATGATCCACGTGTAAAGATCGCAAGTTCGGGCATAAATGTGCGAAAACGGAAGAAACGAGAGGCGCAGTTCGTCGGCCTGATTCGGGTATGCCGCCAGCATGCCGCGGGCATTGGTCACCAGATTCCTGTGGCTGAGCATGACGCCTTTCGGCTCGCCGGTCGTGCCCGAGGTGTAAAGGATGGTCGCGAGATCGTCGGGCTTGGTTTCGGTGAGCGCGGCGGCTTCGAGTTCGTCGGCAATGGCGCTTTCATCCGATTCGTCGTCCATTAGCTTGGCCAGTGGAACGCATCGCGATTGCGCGTCGGCGGCGCGATCGAACGACACGCTGTGAAGAGCAATCGGCAGGGCGAGATTATCCGCTGCGAGCTTGGCGGCTTGCTCGGCGTCGGAAAGAAACACGCACCGCGCGTCGCAATCGCGAATTTGCCACGCGATCTGCGGACCCGAGAGCGCCGGGTGAATTGCCACATGCACGCCGCGCACGAGATGCACGGCCACATCCACCAGAATCCATTCGTAGCGATTCTCGCTTACTTGCACGACCCGATCGCCGGGCCGAATGCCGATCTTCGAAGAGAGCGCGACGGCCAGGCGGCGAGCATCGCGAGCGATTTCGGCCCATGTCCGTGTCCACGACGGTGCGTCGCAGTGCGGAATAAGTAGCCCAGCGCGATCCGGCATCGCGGCGACAGTGTCGCGGAAAATCGAGACGAGAGTTTCGGTGGCGTCGGGCATCGTAGGTCAGGGCTTTCCAGCCTGACAAGCATTCGAGTTGAGCCAAATCAGCGGGCAGACGCGACGCGCGAAACCGCAAACGAGCCGCGGACCGCAGCGGGGGCGTCGCTCGGGCGATTAAATCCGCTCGAAGATCGTGGCGATGCCTTGGCCTAGCCCGATGCACATTGTTGCCAGGCCGAAGCGGGCGTCTTGGTCGATCATCGTGTGCAACAGGGTCGTGGCGATGCGGGCGCCGCTGGCGCCCAATGGATGGCCGATCGCGATCGCTCCGCCGCGGACATTCACCTTCGATTCATCGAGCCCCAGCATGCGGATGCACGCCAAAGCTTGGGCCGCAAACGCTTCGTTCAATTCCACGAGATCGATGTCGGCCAACTGCAAACCCGCGCGATCGAGTGCCTTTCGCGTCGCCGGCACGGGCCCGGTTCCCATCACTGCCGGTTCGACTCCGGCGACGGCGGTCGCCACGATCCGCGCCATCGGCTGCAAGCCCAGCGCATGGGCTTTTTTTTCCGACATGATCAATAGCGCGGCGGCCCCGTCGTTCAAGGGCGAACTGTTGCCGGCCGTCACCGTTCCCAAGCCGGGCATGAAGGCCGGCTTGAGCGCCGCCAAACCCTCGGCCGAGCAATCAAATCGCACGCATTGATCCTGTTCGACCAGAATGCGGTTGCCCGCTTCATCATGGCCCCAGATCGGCACGATTTCGCGGCGGAAATGGCCGCCGACATGGGCAGCGCCGGCCAGTTGATGGCTCCGCAGCGCGAATGCGTCCTGGCATTGCCGCGAGATGTCTTGGGTTTGGGCCAGAAACTCGGCGGTGACGCCCATCAGCAGCGCTCCGCGGCTGGTGCGGCGGAATAGCTTCGGGTTCAGATCGAGCCCGGTTTCCATCGGAATGTGCTGCATGTGTTCCAAGCCGCCGACGATCTGCACATCTTCCGCTCCGGCGATGATCGCATGTGCCGCCTGATTGAGCGCCTGAAGGCTCGAGCCGCAAAGCCGATTGACCGTGGTCCCGCCGCATTCCATCGGCAAGCCGGCCATGAGGGCGGCGAAGCGGGCGACATTGAACCCCTGTTCGCCTTGTTGCTGCGTGTTGCCCAGCACGACATCTTCAATCTGAGCGACGTCGATGCCGGTTCGTTTCACGAGCGCCTCGATCACGGCGACGGCGAGGTCGTCGCTCCGAACATTGCGGAAAATACCGCGCTGTGAATGGGCGCGGCCGACGGGCGTGCGCAGGCAATCGATAACGACGGGGCGGTTCATAGTTGGGCGCGTGAGCTGTAGACGGGTTTGTTTTGGGGCGACGCGCGAAACCGCAAGCGCGGTTCGCGGCCGTGGCAGCCGAACTGGGTCATCGTGATTTCGATTGCGGGCATGTCGGTGAGATAACCAATCTTACGGGCCCGGTAAATAGAATGGCTTGCCGGATTTTGCCATTTCCATCAATAGGGGCGTCGGCTGCATGCGGGCCCCGAGCGGCTCGAATGGCTTGAGCATTTCCACGATGCGATCGAGCCCCTGATTTTGCGCCCAAAACAGCAATCCACCCTTGAACGGCGGAAAACCGAGGCCGTGAATCAGCGCCACGTCGATATCGCGCGCGTCGTGAACGATTCCGTCGGCCAATTCTCGCGTCGCTTCCAACAGCATCGGCAGAAACAGGCGAGCCGTGATCTGCTCGGACGTGAAAGGAACCGGCGGCCGGGCGTAGGGTGCGATGATCTCGGCAAGTCGCGCGTCCGGATCGCCGCGCTCCGAATCGCGGGCATAGGAAAAGAATCCGGCGCCGCTCTTTTGCCCTTTCCGACCGGTTTTGATCAGGGCGCCGACGACCGGCGACACCACGGTCCGTTCGGGAAACGCTTCGTACATCACGCGGCCCGCGTAATAGGCCGTGTCGAGGCCGACCATATCGTAAATTTGCAGCGGACCCATCGGCATGCCGAAATTGCGCGCGGCACGTTCGATGGCCGCCGGCTCGGCGCCGTCCAACAGCAATTCGACCGCTTCCGTGAGAAACGGCGACAGCAGTCGATTCACCAAGAAGCCTGGCCCGTCGTTCACCACGACCGGCATCTTGCCGATGCTCTTGGCATAGGCCACGGCCGTGGCGATGGTTTGATCGCTCGTCTTCCGGCCGCGAATCACTTCGACCAAAAGCATTTTGCGAACGGGATTGAAAAAATGGATGCCGCAAAAGCGATCCGGATG
Source organism: Pirellulales bacterium (assembly GCA_036267355.1). Lineage (NCBI taxonomy): Bacteria > Pseudomonadati > Planctomycetota > Planctomycetia > Pirellulales > Pirellulales bacterium. Next base: position 83,094 of record DATAWG010000003.1, read on the forward strand.
CTTTAGCGCGGCTGCCAACTGCGTGATCGGAATCGTCGAAGTGTTCGACGCCAAAACTGCGTCCGGCCGCAAGTTCGGCTCGAGCCGAGAAAAGATCTGCCGTTTGATCTCCGCATTTTCAACCACCGCTTCGATCACCAAATCCGCCATCGCCAGATCGTCGGAATTCGGCGTGGCGGAAAGAAGCGAAGCGAAATGGACTGCCCGGTCGGGATCGGCGTGCTTGGTTTGTTTGTTGTAGGCGGCCTCTTCGAGCAGCTTTTCAACGCCCGAGTGCAACGCATCCGGCGCCGCGTCGGTGATCGACACGGATACATTTCTCTTGAGATTCGCGGCCGCGATGCCGCGCCCCATGATGCCGGCGCCAATAATCCCCACCGACCGAACGGAACGAGGCTGGATGTCGCTGCGGCCGACGCCGGTGTCTTTCTTGTTCCGATCGACCAGAAAAAAGACGTTGATCAACGCGCGGTTCACCGGCGAGCCGAACAGCGCCGCCATTCCCTCGGCCTCGCGAAGACAAGCCGTTTCGATGTCGAGCGACGCGGACTCGAGCATCATCTCGAGCGCCGCGCTCGGGGCCGGATATTGGCCGCGGGTTTGTTGCTGGATGAGCGCGCTGGCCGTCGCGGCCAGGAATGCCAGTTCGGTATCGTTCACCGCCAGGGGCCGGCTCCAGCGACGGCGGTCTTCGAGATAGGCCCACGATCGCCGTTCACTGCGAATCAGGGCCATGGCGGCATCTTGCAGCCGCTCGGCCGGAACGCGATCGGTCGCCAGGCCCATCAAAGCGGCCGTGCGCGCGTCGACCGGTTCGCCGCTGGTGACCATTTCGATGGCGCTCGCCAGTCCGACGATTCGCGACGCCCGCGCCGTGCCGCCCCAGCCGGGATACAGCCCCAGTTTGATCTCCGGAAAACCGAGCTGTGCCTTGGGCAGATCGGCCATCAGGCGGCGATCACACCAGATGGCGAGTTCGGCGCCCCCGCCAAGCGTCAGGCCATCGATCGCCGCCACGGTAATGAACGGCATCGTCGAAAGCCGCTGAAACAGCCGCCGCCCGCGATGGCACATCGCCACGGTCTGCTCGGCGGGCGAATCGAGCGCAGCAACGAACTCGCGCAGATCGGCCCCCACGATGAACGATCCCGGCTTGCCGCTGCGGATCACCAGCCCGGCCAATCCCGGCTGCTTTTCGAGCCGGTCCAGGTGCGATTCGAACTCCGCGAGCACCGCGGTCGAAAGAACGTTGGCCCCTTTGCGCGGATCGTTGAACGTGAGCAGGGCGATGTCCGATTCGGGCATCGTGAGCTGGATCGTCGGCGTATCGGGCATGATTGTCGCTTGCGAGGGACGGGGAAAACCCATCGACAAGCATACGTGTCGCGGCGCGGGGCGTAAACCCTCGCCTCTCCAGCCGCTGGGGCGGAGCCGCCGGTGTTGACAGGCCGAAAGGCACTCCTATTCTAACGGCTATGAAACATAGTGAATGCCAGCGACTAAATGCTAGCGACCGATGCGCTTGGTCGCCAATATCGACCGTGCAGGGATTGTGGGTCGGTATATTCCTCCTGGCGACGGTTTGCGGTTGCTCGGGCAAAGCGGCCACCGCGCCCGATGCAGTTGCCAAATCGCCGGACAGCGCGGCGGCAGCCGCAGATGCGAAGACCGGTGCCCCAAAGCCTGCCGACGCCAAACCGCGCGCGATTGAACTAACGATCGATTATGGCGACGGCGTGGAGAAGCGCTTTGACGATATTGCCTGGAAAGAAGGGATGACGGTGTTCGATGTTCTCGCGGCCGCCCAAAAGCATTCGCATGGAATTTCGTTTTCCTCGAAAGGATCGGGGGCGACGCTGATGGTCACCAAGATCGACGACTTGGCGAACCAGGGGGGCGCTACGTCCGACAAGAACTGGGTATTCCGCATTAACGGCCATCTTGGCGACGAAAGCTGCGGGGTCGTCGTGCTTCGGCCGGGCGACGCTGTCTTGTGGAAGTTTGGACCCTACGAATAAGATAGAGGCGAGCCTTGCGTGCTGAAACCAACCCGACGGAGTTTTTCAAGTGAATCGCGTTCCAAAGCGGGAGTTGCTGCTCGGTGCGTTGCTTGTGGCGACTGCGGTCGCTGTGCGTTGGCTCGGGGCGTCGGCGGAGTGGACGCTGTTGCCGCCGAACGCTACGCCCGTGGCCGCCATCGGGCTGTTCGCGGGATTCTTGTTCGCCAATCGCACGGCGGCACTCTTGGTGCCGCTGGCAGCGCTGGCGATCAGCAATCTCGCACTCGATTCCTACGGTAGCGTTTGGATGGTCGGCGTGGTGTATGGTTCGTTCCTCGCGGCGCCGCTATTGGGCCGATGGCTGCGCGAGCGGCCGACGGCCTATCGGGCCGTCGCGGCGGTTCTGCTTCCGGCGCTGCTTTTCTACGTAACGACGAATTTCGCAACCTGGCTCGTCGGCTTCGGCGGCCCGCATGCCGCATATGCCGCCAGTTGGCACGGCTTGGCGCTCTGCTACGCTCGCGGCATCCCGTTCTTCCGCTGGATGCTGGAAGGCGATATTGCGTTTAGCGCAATTCTGTTTGGGGGCTACGCCTTGGTCGCGGCGTTGGCTGGCAACCGATCGCCGCGATTCAAGCACCGGCGGCTAGCGCCTTGTCGCTAACGCGCGTTAGGCAAGGCGCTAGCCGCCGACGACGTAACCGTCGCCACTTGGGCGCTCGCCTGACGAACGCGTTCAAGTCGCCCGTGCTTGAACGCCGATGTTAGACGATGCCGGTCACGGATGCTGGTCGGACTGCGCGATGTAAATCGCTCGCTCGCGGCACGGTCGTATCGGAGGTGCCGCTGGTAGCGATCGAGCCATCGTGTCGCCAATCGGTAATGGATTGTTTGCAACTTCGGTTGAACATCCATCGAATGGTGGCCCGTGGCGAAGTCGATTCCGGCTTATCTGAAGTTGCATGACGAGGATGGAGCAGCCCCGCCCGCGGCACAGGCTGGCGATTCAGGCGCAATCGCCGAATTCTGCCGGGCCTTCGAGAGCGCGACCGGTTGGCCACTGCGGTTGCCGAACGGAGCCGGCGGGGATTGCGAAGCCGATAGCGTGTTGCCGAAATTATCCGACTCGATGTGTTCCGCCCCGGTCGAGCCGGGCGTTGGAATTTCTCCCGGACACATCAGGGTCGGCTTTAATTCGGCGGCGCGAAAATTGACCGAGCAATCGCACGTTGCGATTGCCGATGCTGCCGCAGCGCCGCGCGCGGCACATCGCTGCACGGCCGAATCTGCCCGCGGACTGCGCGATGCGGCGGAGCGGCTATTCAACCAGTTGGCCCGTGCTCGGCAAATCATTCGGCGCCGGGACGCGGAGTTGGCCGCCCGCCTGCCGGTCGGGCCGCGGGCGCAGGAACCGGAGCAGTTTGATCGACTGCTAAAAAGCGTGCTCCGGGCGGGTGCCGACGCTTGCGAATGCCAGGCGGCGGCACTCTACACGCTCGACGATGCAACCACCTCGCTCGAACTTCGCGCCAGCGTCGGCCTGCCTTCTGATCGGCTTGAGCAACCCCCGCGCCCGCTGAAGGGGGCGATCGCCGATCTCGAAGCGCTGTTGGGCCACGCGGTGGCACTCGAACGGGCGACGGCGTTCGGGCCGTGGCGCGTGCCCGAAGATTTCGCTGCCGCGCTATGTGTGCCGGTGTCGAGCGCCACGACCGAGCTCGGCACGCTATGGCTATTCTCCGACCGCCGGCGCGATTTCACCGATCGCCAAACCAATCTGGCGGAAATCATCGCCGGCCGATTGGCGGCCGAATTGGAACGTTCGGCACTGCTCGGGCAACTCCGCGAACAACAGCGAACCTAGGGCACGCTTGTGTGCCACTGGCAAGCGCAGCCGGCCAGTGCGAGCGCCGCCGAGCGAGCCCCGTATTGCGACGTGGCCGTTCGAGCGACGCTGGACGATCAGCAGGAGAGTTGGCGGTCCATTTGCGGGGCACACTGGCAGACCGCGCTTGCCAGTGGCACACGCGACGTTCACTTTTAGTGGTATCGCAGGCTAAATTCTGCGCAGCAAAAAGCCCCGGGTGGTTAGCCAGGGGCTTGGGGCCAAGTCGATGGATCGCTTTGTCGAATCAGTCAACCGGCGGTAGTTCTTTCTTAATGGTTCGGCTAAGTGTTTTTCGGCCGTTGATGCCGTCGGGCCCTCGCGCCGGACGCCGCAAGAGGTTTTCCTTGAGCGCCGGAACATCGAGGTGAACCTGCGGCTTGGCGGCACGCTTGCCGTTGGTTTGACCGTTGGCGGCCTGCCCGTTCGACCCGTGGCCGTTGGTTGCGTGGCTATTCAACGCGTGGCCATTGGACGCACTTCCGTTGGCCGCGTGGCCATTGGTTTCGTGCCCGTTGGCTGTCGGTGTTGCGGCGTGGCCATTGGATTTCCCGTTGGCCTTGCCGTTGGCATGGCCATTCGAGTGCCCATTGGCGGCCGCGCCGTTTTTCGCAGCGCCGTTCTTTGCGGCGCTCGATGCACTGCCGTTGGCGGCATGCCCGTGACCGTTTGTGCCATTTCCATTCGTGCCATTTCCATTCGTGCCGTTTCCATTCGTGCCATTTCCGTTTGCGCCGTGGATTGAAATCAACGGAGCAATGCTCGACACGATCGGTGTCGCCGCGGCCACTTTTTGCGCGGCAATCTTGCGGCGGCGGACCATACGGGGGCTGCTCTCGGGCATGAGCGGCCGGCCTTCACCACTCAGCACGCCGCTGACGCCGTCGGCAGCGATCGGCTTGGCCGGCTGCTGCTTGTCTTCCGGTGCGTAGCGGAAGATCATGCCCTCGTAGTTTCGCAGGATCACGGCATCGTCGGAGGCCGAGAGCAAGTAGTTGGGCATGACCGGAATCTTGCCCGCTCCATGCAATCCGTCGACGACATACGTCGGGATGCCGAGTCCGGAAACATGTCCGCGCAGGCCTTCGATGATTTCCATTCCTTTCCAGATCGAGGTGCGGAAGTGGCCCGCCCCGGTCACCGGATCGCAATGGAAGAGATAGTAGGGCCGCACCTTGATCCGCAGCAATCCGCGGATCAATTCGCGCATGATCGGCACCGAATCGTTCACGCCCGCCATCAAAACCGAATGGTTGTTCACCGGCATGCCGGCGTTCACCAGATTGCGGCACGCACGAGCCGTTTCGGGCGTGATTTCCACGGGATGATTGAAATGCGTTTGGATCCAAATCTTGCCGGCCGAGGCCAGCAGATCGACCAATTCATTGTCGAACAACCGTTGCGGCAGCGTCACGGGCACCCGGGTGCCGATGCGGATCACGTCGACGTGGTCGATCGCCGCAAGCTGAGTGACGAACCAGCGCAGCTTGGCAACCGGCAATGTCAGCGGATCGCCGCCGGATACGATCACGTCGCGGATCGAATCGGTTTGGCGGACATATTCGATCATCCGCTGCTCGTCGTGGCTGGGAGCGTCCCAACCATCGCGGTCCATGGTGACCCGTTTGCGAGTGCAGAATCGGCAATACATGCTGCACACCGGCGTGGTGATGAGCAGCGCCCGGTCGGGATAGCGATGCGTCACGCCTGGAACCGGGGAATCCCGGTCTTCTTCCAACGGGTCGTCGAACTCCACGCCCGAGATGTTCGAGTCTTCTTTCGACGTCGGCACCGATTGAATCCGGATCGGATCGTTCGGGTCGTCGACATCGATGAGCGAGAAGTAGTAGGGCGGGATGGCCGTCCGATACTTCGCTTCGAGCGCTTCGAGCGCTTTCACTTCTTCGGGGGGCAGGCGGATCAGTTCGGCCAATTGGGTGGCCGAGCGAATGGCATGCTGCCGCTGCCAGCGCCAGTCTTCCCACTGCTCGTCGGGCACATCTTTCCAGAACGGATGCCGGCGGCCGCTGGCAATGCTGGAAGACGCTTGCGGCAACGGTTGCTGCTGCGGCTGCTCGTGCGATTGCAAATCTGCAACTGTTGTCGAGCTCGCGGGCGGTACGCCGGCTGGCGGGGATCCTCCGGCGGATGCTGGCAAGCTTGACCGGCGAGCCTTCGAAAGCGGCTGCGGCGGAGATTTGCGAGACGATTTGCTTGCCGAGGCGGAGGTGCTCGAAGAAAGGGCTGATTGCGGAAACGGCGAACTCGGAGGCTCGGCATCGCTTCCGGCGTCGGGAGAGAATTCCGTACCCGGAGGGTCTTCGGTTCGAGCGACAATCGAGTCCGACACGGAGGTGGCCGAATCCGAAGTCGCGGTTGAACCGGCGTTTTGCTCGTTCATTTTCAGAGGCTTGAAAGCCTCCTCCATCATGGAATGTTGGCCTCGACGGCCATGTTGTCGAGGTCGATGCTACCATCTAGCGCGCTGTATACCAGCGCATGAAAAAAACTACAAGTGGTTTTCGCAAAAGTAATCGAATCATTGCCGCGCGAACTTGAGCCGAATCGCGAATCGGTCGAAAACCATGCAAAATACACGCCGGTGGGCCGTGAATTCCGGCCAAGCGCGCTGCCTCCCTCGCGAACGCCGTGTGCCACTGGCGCTGCCAGTGTTTTTGTTAGCAGGAACCCTGCGGCGCGCCGCGCCGGCATAGCCAATGGCACTCGGAGGAATTTTGGACACGACCGAGGCGCCGGCGGAAAGAAGGGGGCGGACAAGCCCGCCTAATCGGGCCGGCCCATCCGCCGCAGCAGGCGATAGTGCGAGCGGATGCCGGCGAAGAACGTGTCGTAGGCCTTGTAGTGCAGGCCGAAATCCCGGCAGGTCGCCTCCACCAAAGGGGCAATCGCCGCGTAGTGGATATGGCAGATCCGCGGGAACAAATGATGTTCGATCTGAAAATTCAGGCCACCCACATACCACGAGAGCAACCGATTGCCGCGGGCGTAGTCGACCGTGGTATGAATCTGGTGCACGGCCCAAGCGGTTTGCATGCGGTTGGTTTCGGGTTGGGGCATGGGAAAAGACGCTTCCTCTCCGCAGTGCGGCACCTGAAACACGATGCTCAGGGCCAGCCCTTGCACGAACGACACGGCCACATAACAGCCAAGCGCCTGCCAAAACGAATGCAGCACGAGCGTCGGAATCACCAACGCCAGCATAAAGAACAACGCTTTGCCCGCCAGAAAGACAGCCAGATCGAAGCCTTTCGGCCGTTTGAAACGATGGCCGCCGATGCGGCCCCTCGCGAAATTCACGAAATCGTCGTAGATCTGCCACTTCAGCGGCAGCATGCCGTACAAGGCCCAGAGATAGAATTGTTGCCAACGATGGAAGAAAAAACGCCGTTGGTGCGGCGAAACGCGGCCCATGAAGCCGAGATTGATATCTTCGTCGTGGCCGGTGATATTCGCATAGCTGTGGTGCATGACGTTGTGTTGCTGGTCCCACATATACGAGCTGCCGCCGAGCATGTCGAGCATGCTCGCCATGATTCGGTTGATCCGCGGACTGTCGGAATAAGCGCCATGGCCGCCATCGTGCATGATGTTGAAGCCGATCGCCGCCAGGGCCAGCGATAGCGCAAGGGCCAACGGTACGGCGATCCACCATGTCGGCGCGGCAAAGAGCAGCGCGCCGTACGACGCCGCAAACCACGCGAGAATCACGGCCGTTTTTACGTACATCTGCGGGCAATCGCGCCGCTTCAGGCCGCTGGTCTTAAAATATTCGTCGACGCGCCGTCGCAATTCGTGGTAAAAGTCGTCGGGCCGGGTGAATTTCAATTCTCCCACCGCCGGTCGCACAATCGGCGGCACATCGGTCCGAGTTGGTTCGTGCTTCAAAGTCAAAATCATGTATCGATCCGTCGAGGAAAAGGCAGGGAAAGGTCCGGCAAAAGCGAGACATGGTGCGAATCCTTGCGGCGGGGAGTGCCGGGTACGACATCGCGCGAAAGACTGCGTGGCTTGATTGTGACACAACCGCTTTAAGCTTGTCTACTGGAAAACAACATGCCGCGTCGACCGACTTGTCCGGATAGCGGCTCCTCGCACGCGTGCGGGAAGAAATCGCCGCTGCGCACGCCACCGCTCAGCAGGCAGCCGGGCCGGATGAAATGCGGTAGCAGGCAGCGTGCGGGGGCGACCGCGAATTATTTGCCTGAACTCTGCATCGCCGCCGGGTCGAGCGCGGCGTCGCCCGACACCATTTTCAGTCGGGCCGAATGGAACGTGATTTCGCTCAAATAGGCCCCCAGACCCAATCGCTTGCTGTCCGGCATCACCCAATCGCGTTGGTAACTTAGCGAGGCGTCGTCTCCTTCCCAATGAGGAAAATAGGGCCTGCCGTCGAGCGACACGTCAATGCTCGCCCTATGGTCGGCAAGCAGACGCGTGCGAACGAGGAGTCGATAGCGATGGCCGTTTTCCAGCGTGCCGGGCCGAACGACGATCGGATTATTCGAATTGTTGGCATCATGGCCATCGACCATCATCAGCCCGCTGAGTTCGCCGGACCAGGCGCCGAGCGAGGCGCTGCATCCGTGCGCGTTGGCCGAAAGCAGGGCCACCGCATCGCCCGTTCCCAACGTGCGAGTGAACTCCACCTCAAAATCGTAACCGCCGTTAATGACAACGGGGATTGCAATGCGACTGTCTTCCTTTGAAGTGCAACTTAGCTGGTCTCCCTTTCTCGCCCAATCGCCATTGACGCGATCGCGGGCCGGGTCGACGAGCCCTAGCACATCGACCCATCGATCGCGGGGAAGCGAGCCGGAGCTCGAGGGTTTCTCCAAATCGGCGGGCGAAGCCGACTGAGCATCAACCGTCGCCGGCGCCGCTCCGTCAGCGGTCGCTGTGCCTGAAATCATTCGGAACTGGACGGAATGAAAGGTCGCGACGTTGTTATCCGCCCCGATGCCCAAGTGCTTCGAATCGGGCAATTTCCAGGCCCAATGGTTGTCGAGCACGGCCGGATCGCCTTCCCAGTGCAAGTAGGGCTTGCCATCGAGCAATGCCTCGACGCTGCCTTTATCGCCGCCGTCAACACGCACGTGGATCGTTAGCCGATAGCGATGGCCGTTGTCCAGCGAGCCCGGTTTGATCGAGGTTGGATTCGCGGGATCGCGCGCGTCGTGACCATTGATGGTCATCAGCCCACTGGTTTCTCCCCCGTATGCGCTTAGCGCAAGAACGCAGGGATGCGAACCGACGACGAGCACTGCGGCGATATCGCCGCTTCCAGTGATGCGCGTAAACTCGATTTCGAGATCGTAGCTACCGTCGGCGACAACGGGAACGACGATCCTGCAACACGCACTTGGGGCTGTGGAAATTGCCGCGCCGGCCCGGGCCCAAGTACCTTCGACGCGGTCTTGAGCCAGATCGACCAATTGCAAAATGTCGACCCATTTGCCGACTTCGAATTGCGGCACCGTGGGCGATTTCGTCCCGGGCGGTTTGGTCTCGGCAGCGATTTCGGGCGGATGCTGATCGGCAACGCTCGGCCGAGGCAGATTGGCGACTTCTGCCAGCCGCTTTTCGATGGCAGCCTTTTTCAGCGCCGAAGCGAGATTCGGCATGGCCGCCTGATAAATCTCGGCGGCATGCAGGCGGAGCGATTCGCGGGCGGCCCCGGCATCCTTTTGCGACAAGTCCCACCAGGCATCGGCCAGCGCGACTTGCTGTTCGGCCGTGGGCGATTTTTTCGGTTGCTGCGCTTTTAGCTCCTGCTCGGCGAGCGACTTGAGTTTTTCGTCGCTTCCCTTGGCCAAAAGCGGCAGGCCGCCGGCCCAATCGGCCTTATACAGGCATCGCCATCGGCCGAGCGTCAGGTTGGCGTCCGGGTCGCTGGGATTCTGTTCGTGCGCCGCTTGGGCTTTTTGGGCGGCGGTGTAGATCGAGGCGATGATCCGGATATCGTGGCGACGGCGGGAAAGCCGTTCCTCGGCCTCTTTTCGGGCCGGAATTTGCGACTTGACCGCCGCCCGCTCCGCAGTGGTTCCCAACACCAGCGCCAGATCGTATCGATCCGCCGCGATGGCTTGCTCCATCAACTGCTCGGCCACGGCGACGACCGGTTCAACCTGCTCAGGCTTGCCGACGGCCACAATCTTCTCCAACAGTTTTTGTTTCACTTCCAGCGGCTCGAATTCGTAGTCGGCCGAGAGCGCGTCGATGCCCTGCAGGGCGAGATTCAAATCGCCGGCGGCCGCGGCGATTTCCGCCCCTTTCCTGAGCAGCACATATCGCTCGACGGGAGTCGCCCCGCCTTTGGCCGCCACGTCGTACAATTCTTGCGCTTTCGCGGCATCTTTGGCGCCGGCGCCCGACGTCTTATACAGCTCGTCGAGTTGCTTCGCGACAGCCGCTCGCTCGGCGTCGGCGGGAATCGGCTTTTTCTTCGCCGGGCCCTGCGGCGCAGTGGAAACCGGAGCCGCGACAATCGCCGTCTTCTGCTCCGGAGCCAAGTTTGGCTTCAGCACGCTGCTCGCCCCCTCCGCGAGATCGACTTCTTGCGAAAATGCGATGTAGTCCGGCCGCGAGATGCGAATCGCATGTCGCCCCGGCTTCATGGTCAATTCGAGCGGTTGCGCGCTCCCGCCGACCGTCGATTGCCCGTCGATCGTCAGTTCCGCATCTCTGCGCTGATTGAGCGGCCAATCGAGAACGAGCTTGGCGTCTTTCAAAGGCCGGGTGACGAGCATGTCTTGCCGCTGGCCCGAGGCAACCACCGCGGTCGCGACAAATTGATCGGTGCCCGGCCGCACAACTTCGATTCGGTGCTGGCCGGGATCGACGGCCAATTCGAGCGGATCGTGCGCCGATATTTCGCGTGGCCGGCCGTCGAGTTTCAACATGGCCCCGGCGCGCTCGTCCACGGGCCAGTTCAACACCAGCAGGGCCTTTGCCTTCCAATCCGGCACGACCTTTAATTGCTGCCCCGGCCCAAGATCGACATCCGTTTCGAATTTGTATCCCGGCCGCTGTGCGACAAGATGATGCTTGCCGGGCGGATAATCCTGCTGCCACGAGCCGCCGGCCGCTGGCGCCATTTGAACGTTATCGACCGCGACAGCTACATCAGCTCCCTTGGCGGCGGGCCAAGCGAACACAAGCGTTCCATTGGCGTTGCTCATGAGCGAATAGATTCCGAACGCGGCCCCTGCGAGCAGCACGATCGCGGCCGCGATGCCGAGCGAAATCATCCGATTCTTCGCGTCTCGCTTGGCCATGGCGGCCTTTAGCGCAGTCGATTTGCCTCCGGTTTTTTGGACGCTCTTGGCGGTCTTGATGCCTGGCGTGGCGGCTTCGCCCAGCAGGTCCTCCCATTTGTTGCCGGTTGCTGGCGCGGCGGCGTGTGGCGAAGCGGCTTGGGCCGCCACAGGAGTTCGCGCAGCCGCGACCGCAGCCGCCGGCTGAATTGCCGCAACCGCACCGTCGGCCGCGATTTTGGTGCGAAGTTGTTTGTCGTAAGCCGTCCGTTTCTTGGCGTCGAGCAGGCAAACCCGCGCCGCAGCCACTTCGTTCAACAACCGCTGGGTCAGATCGCCGTTCTTTCCGGCCTGAAACGTTCGCAAATGCGCCATCTGCCGGTCGGCAGCGCTATCGATCACGTCGGCCTTGGCTTCAAAAACACGAATGCCCAACAAACGGTAGTGATTTGCCGGCTGCTCGTCGGGAGCAATTCCGAGCCAAACGTGATAAGGATCAAAAGTATTCGCCATCGCAGTTCTCCGCTATCTCCCGGTTCGCCAGGCGCAAGCCAGCCATCCTCTTAAGTGGGGTATATTATGCTCGCCCGACGGCCTCTCGGCAAGCAGTCGCAACCTACATAAACCCAAACGACAGCGAACCTTAATACGGCCGCGCCAATCGCAGATATGGCAATTTCGATAAAGTTTTCGGCCCGGGCCGCCGATATTCGCCACGGCGTGACGTGCCCAAACCCCGGTTGCAATGCCATGTCGACCGTTCGCAAAGCCGCCGTCCTACTAATGAGCCTGCCCGAGGAGGAAGCCGGGCAGGTGATGGCGAAGCTCACGCCCAAGCAGGTCGAGGCCGTGTCGATCGAGATCGCCAAGCTGGGGGCCATTAGCGGCGAAGAGGCGGAAACGGTCATCAACGAATTCGCCGACGCCAGCCCCAGTTCGTTCAGCGGCGGCAAAGGGGGCTTGGACGTCGCCAAGACGCTCGTCGAACGGGCCCTCGGCAAAAACGCCGGCCACACGTTCGACAACGTTCGCCAGCAAATCGAAGCCCTGCCGTTCGGATTCCTGCAAAAAGTCGACAGCCAAAACTTGCTCACCTTTATCATCGACGAACATCCGCAAACGATCGCGCTCATCCTTTCGCACCTGCCGCCGGCGCAGGCGGCCGACATCGTTGCCGGATTGCCCGCCGAACGGCAGCTTTCGGTGATTCGCCGCGTGGCCACGATGGGGCAAACCAACCCCGAGATTATCCAGGAAGTGGAAAAGGGGCTCGAACACCGGATGTCGAGCGTGATGAGCCAATCGTTCGAGAACGCCGGCGGTGTGCCCACCGTTGCCGAGATCCTCAATGTCGCCGAGCGTGCGACCGAACGCGCGATCCTCGAAAACCTCGCCCAGGAAGATCCCGAACTGGTGGAAGAAATTCGCCGGCTGATGTTCGTCTTCGAAGACTTGACGAAGTTCTCCGACAAAGATGTGCAGGCCGTGCTCAAGAACGTCGAAACCTCGCAATGGGCGATGGCGCTCAAGGGCTCGAGTGAAGAACTCAAGACGAAGATCATGGGCAATATGTCGAGCCGCGCCGCCGACATGCTCCGCGAGGAAATGGAATACCTCGGCCCGGTGAAGCTCTCGAGCGTCGAGCAGACGCAGCAGCAGATTGTCGACATCGTTCGCAAGCTGGAAGATTCCGGCGAGATCTCGATGCAGAACGACGACGCGAAAGAACAGTTGATTCAATAGGCTTTGAGATACGCGCCGGAAGCGGCGGTTGGACCCAGGCCGCCACCGCGTGCGCGGCTCCGGATCGCGAACGACGTTCGCCCAGGCCAGTGACCTCAAAGCCTCAGCGCCTCAAAGCCGGCTCCCCACTTTCATTCTCCGCATCGCGTCGCTACCATGCCCCGGTATGCCTACGACGCCGATGATGAAGCAGTATCAAGACGCCAAGGCGGCGTGCGGGGATGCGATCCTGCTGTTTCGGATGGGCGATTTCTACGAGATGTTTTTGGATGATGCCCAGACGGCCGCCAAAACGCTCAATCTGGCCCTCACCAGCCGCGACAAAGGGGAAAATCCGATCCCCATGGCCGGCTTCCCCCATCATCAACTCGAAAACTATCTCGGCAAGCTCGTCGCGGCCGGATTGCGCGTCGCCATTTGCGATCAAACGGAAGACGCCCGAGAAGCCAAAGGACTGGTGCGCCGCGAAGTGACACGGATCGTCAGCGCCGGCACACTCACCGATGCCGCCCTGCTCGACCCGCGCGAGAGCAACTATTTGGCGGCAATCGTCGTCGGCGAACCGTCCGGCCTGGCGTGGGCGGAACTATCGACCGGCCGATTTCATGCGGCCTGCTTCCCCAGCCGGCAATTGGCCGACCAACTCGCTCGGATCGATCCGGCCGAATGCCTATTGGCCGAAGGGGCCGACTTACTCGCCGCCACCGAAGGCCGGCGCGTCGTGACGCGGCGGCCGGCATGGGCGTTCGGCCAGACCGCGGCCGTGCAGGCGCTGGCCAAACATTTCGGCACCGCCAATCTGGAAGGGTTCGGTTTCGATCCGGCGTGCGATGGCCCAGCCTTGGGCGCGGCCGGCGCGATTCTCGATTATCTCACCGAAACCCAAAAAACCTCGCTCGCGCATCTCGACCGGCTGATTCCCTATCGCGTCGGCCAGACGCTCGAGCTCGACGAATCGACCCGCCGCAGCCTGGAAATCACGCGCACGATCCGCGATGGCCGACGCGAGGGTTCGCTGTTGGCGGCCCTCGATCGCACGACAACCTCGATGGGTTCGCGGACGCTCGCCGATTGGCTGGCCAACCCGCTGGCCGATCTGGCGGCGATCCACGAGCGCTCCGAGGCGATTGCCGAACTGGTCGGCGACGCCCGGCTGTGCGACGACTTGCGGACTCGCTTGGAAGACATTCACGATTTGCAGCGGCTTCTGGCCCGCGTGACGACCGGCCGGGCGTCGCCGCGCGATCTGGCGTGCGTCGGCCGCACGTTGGCCGCGCTGCCGGCAATCAAAGCCCGGCTCACCGCCCGCACGAGTGCGCTGTTGAATCGGCTCGAAAGCGAATTGGATTTGTGCGGCGAAATTCGCGCGCGGCTTGAAGCGGCCCTGGCCGACGATTGTCCTTTGGCGAGCCGCGAGGGCGGCCTGATCCGCGGCGGGTTCCATGCCGAACTCGACACGCTTCGCGATCTCTCGGCGGGCGGAAAGCAGTGGATGGCCCGCTACCAGGCCGACGAAATCGCCCGCACCGGCATCCCCAGCCTGAAGGTCGGGTTCAACAAGGTGTTCGGCTATTATCTCGAAGTCACGCACACGCATGGGCACAAGATTCCCGACAACTATCAGCGCAAGCAGACCGTCAAGAACGCCGAGCGCTACGTCACGCCCGAATTGAAAGAGCACGAGGAAAAGGTGCTCACCGCCGAAGAGCGTGCCAAAGAACTCGAATACGAACTGTTCGTCGCACTCCGCGAGACGACCGCCGATGCGGCAAAACGATTGCAGGCCAGCGCGGCCGTGCTCGCGCAGCTCGACGTGCTCGCGGCCTTGGCCGCGTTGGCGCGGCAGCGCGGCTATTGCCGGCCGCGGTGCGTTGCGGAGCCGGTGCTGCGCATCATCGACGGCCGCCATCCGGTGCTCGATGTTCTCGTGCCAGAGGGCACGTTTGTCCCGAACGACACGATCTGCGGCCGAGAACTGGAGAATGGCCGGGGACTGTCCCCTTTTCCGGAGTCTTCGGAGGAAAAGGGGACCGTCCCCGTTGGCGCCCAAGACCGCGACGCCGGCGGCCAAATCATGCTCATCACCGGTCCAAACATGGCCGGCAAAAGCACGTACATCCGCCAAGTCGCTCTGCTTACGCTCATGGCCCAGATCGGCAGCTTTGTTCCGGCGCGCGAGGCGGTGATCGGCCTGGCCGATCGAATTTTTGCCCGGGTCGGCGCGGCCGATGAATTGGCGCGCGGCCAAAGCACGTTCATGGTCGAGATGACCGAGACGGCCAGAATTCTCAACCTTGCCACGCCGCGGAGCCTCGTGATCCTCGACGAAATCGGCCGCGGCACAAGCACGTACGACGGCGTGTCGCTGGCTTGGGCGGTGGTCGAGCATCTGCACGACCGGATCGGCTGCCGCACGTTGTTCGCGACGCATTATCACGAACTGACCGATCTGGCCCAATCGCTATCGGGAGTGCGGAATTTGAATGTCGCGGTGCGTGAATGGGCCGAGCAACTGGTGTTTCTGCATAAGATCGTTCCCGGGGCGGCCGACAAGAGCTACGGCATCCACGTGGCCCGGCTGGCGGGCGTGCCGAAGGAAGTGAACCACCGGGCGATGGAGATCCTGGCCCGTTTGGAGCAGGAGCACGTAACGAGCGACGGCCGGCCGAAGCTGGCCCGCCGGCCGACGCGTCGCAGCGGCGAATTGCAACTCACCCTGTTCGCCCCGCAAGAGCATCCGCTCTTGGACCGCATCCGCGAGCTGGACCTGAACGCACTCACGCCCCTTGACGCCGTGCGATTGCTTGAAGGCTGGCAGACCTCGCTCGTAGAAAACCGGCCGATCAAGCCGCATTGAGGGGTGATGCTGGTTGCCGGCCGCGGCAAACTTCGGCTAAAGGCTGACAATGGCTCGCCGGGCGGGCCCGACAGGCCGGCGATCGATCCTACTTTGCCCCGGCGGCGCCGAGCCCGAGGGCGGCCAGCACCCGCGGATGCACCACCTGCCCGTCGCAAGCCACCAGCGTTTCGCGCGTGATTTCATCGTCGGTTTCCAGGGCAATTTTGCCGTCGCGGACCAAATGGGTGAGCAGGGTGGTGATGTTTTTGGCGAACATTTGACTGGCGTGAAACGGCACGTCGGCGGGCAGGTTCGCCGGTCCGAGGATGGTCAGGTTGCCGTGCTGAACGGTTTCGCCCGGTTTGGTCAATTCGCAGTTGCCGCCGCGCTCGGCGATGTCGACGATCACCGAGCCGGGCGGCATCGCGTCGGCCATTTCGCGTGTGATTAGCACCGGCGCCTTCTTCCCCGGTATGGCGGCCGTGGTGATGACCACATCGTTTTCGGCCACCACGCGGATCATCAATTCTCGTTGGCGGCGATAGAAGTTTTCGTCCATCGCTTGGGCATAGCCGCCTTGGCCTTCGGCGGCGGCGGTGTCGAGCGGCATTTCGACGAATTTGGCGCCGAGGCTTTGCACCTGTTCTTTCACCGCCGGCCGTACGTCGTAGGCCGACACGACGGCGCCAAGCCGCCGAGCCGTGGCGATCGCTTGCAATCCGGCCACCCCGGCGCCGACGATGAACACCTTGGTAGGCGTCACGGTGCCGGCGGCGGTGGTCAACATCGGAAACATCTTTCCAATCGTCGTGGCGGCAAGCAGCACGGCGCGGTAGCCCGCCAGCGTGGCCATCGAGGAAAGCACATCCATGCTTTGGGCCCGCGTGATTCGTGGAATCAGTTCCAGGGCGAAGAGCGACACGCCGGTTTTCGCCAGTTCGGCGGCAGCCTGTGGATTCCAGAGCGGTTCGCACATGCCGATCACCACTTGGCCCGGATGCAGCAGCGCGAGATCGGCTCGCCCGGCCTCGGGATTGCAGCCCAGGGAGCGCACCTGCAAGAGGGTGTCGGCGGCGAAAGCTTCCTGGCGAGCGACGATTTTGGCCCCCCGGGCGGAAAATTGCTCGTCGGGAAATCCGGCCGGGATTCCCGCCCCGGCTTCGACGAGCACTTCCATCCCGGCCTTAACCAGCGACGGCACGACCGTCGGCACGAGCGCAACGCGTCGCTCACCGGGAAACGTTTCGCGGACGACGGCAATTTTCATAAGGCTTCGATGATCGGTCAGAGAGTGGTTGTTGCTGTGCCGGCGATTGGTATTGCCGACCATACTAACCAGAAGCCCAAACGAGGGCGACACCTCGATCGCGCAATTTTCGGCAGATTGCCGAAGTGCAGCCGCCGCTATTCGCCGAGATACGCGTCTTTCACGCGTTGGTCGGCCACCAGGCTGGCGGCCGGCCCGGAGAGCGTGATCCGGCCGGTTTCCATCACATAGCCGCGAGCAGCGATTTTGAGGGCCATTCGGGCATTTTGCTCGACCAGCAGCACGGCAATCCCACGAGCGTTCAACGTGCGGATGCAATCGAAGATCGTCGCCACCACCAGCGGCGCCAAACCGAGCGACGGTTCGTCCAAGATCAGCAGTCGGGGCCGGCCCATGATGGCCCGCGCCACGGCCAGCATCTGCTGTTCGCCGCCGGAAAGTGTGCCGCCGGCCTGCTTCGCTCGTTGGCGAAGGATTGGAAACAGCGCAAACGCCTGTTCCAAATCGTCTTTGACGCCGCGCGGATCGGAGCGCGTGAAAGCGCCCATCTGCAGGTTTTCGAGCACCGTGAGACGCGGGAAAATCTTCCGCCCCTCGGGACAATGACACAACCCACGGCGGACAATTTGATCCGCGGCAACGTTTTGCAATTCTTGGCCGTCGAACCGCACCCGGCCCGACCAGATCCGATTCACGCCGGAAACGCACATCAGCGTCGACGTCTTGCCGGCGCCGTTGGCTCCGATAATCGTGACGATTTCGCCCGCGCCCACTTCGATCGAAATGCCCTTGAGCACCTCAATCGGCCCATAGCCGGAATGCAGATCCTCGATTTCCAATAGAGCGGGCATGGCAACGTTCAGTGATTCGGGAGTGGGGCCTGTATCGCGCTTGCGGTTTCGCGCGTCGCCGAGCCTACGATGTTTCTTCCTGCCCCAAATACGCCGCGATCACCTTTGGATTGGCCCGCACTTCGGCGGGCGTTCCCTCGGCGATTTTCACGCCGTGGTCCAATACGGCAATGCGGTCGGAAATGCCCATCACCACATTCATATGATGCTCGATCAAGAGCACCGTGGCGCCGCGGTCGCGGATGCCGCGGATCAACTGCGTGAGTTCGACCGATTCGGTCGGATTCATTCCAGCAGCCGGCTCGTCCAACAGCAACAGCTTCGGTCGCAGGGCCAAGGCGCGGGCAATCTCCAATCGCCGCTGCTGGCCGTAGGCGAGCGAGCCGGCGAGCGACGACGCCCGGGATTGCAAACCGACGATGCCGAGCACATCGAACGCCAGACGGGCCGATTCGCGCTCGTCCGCATGCTTGAGCCATTGGGCGCGGCCGAGCATCGCGAACGGTGGAAGCAGCAGCAACAGGAGGAATTTGGTCGTTCTCGGCGGTCCGGGCGGCAACATCGCGGGAACGGCGACCAATGCCAGCCCGCCGGCCACGAACAGCCAAACGACCGCGAACGTCAGCCACCGCCGCACGCCGCGCCCCAGCCGGCGATCGATCGCCACCTGCACGTTTTCCAGCACGGTCATGCTCGATAGCAAGCGGATATTTTGGAACGTGCGGGCGATACCGCCGCCGGCGATCACGTCAGGCGTTCGCCGCGATCGGCTCCATATTGCAAACGAACCGGCGCTGCCGACCAGCAGTCCAAGGATCGCGGCAATCCACTCGATGCGCAATTGCGAGGCACGGGCAGCAGCCACATCGGCCAGCATTTGCGGATTGGCCAACAGTCGCCTTGTGCCGCCGGCGGGCCCCGCGCCGACCGACCTGCCGTCGATTAACCGTTGGAAATAGACCGACATGATCCACGCCTGCGAGCGCTCATCGGCCACGCCAAGAACAGGCCGCGACGCGTCCCAGGGGACGACGGCCCACCGGCCTTTCCATCGCTCCGTGGCCAATTGGCCGCTCATGTAGCCGCGGAAATCGGCCCAGGCCTGTTTCGCCGAAAACCCAGCAGGGCCTTCCTGCATGTTGCGCACGATCGTCGCCCGCCAGAGTTGGTTGATATCGACCGATAGCAACAGTGCGGCAATGCTCGTGGCAATGCCGATCGCGGCGCAGAACAGCACCACGCGAAATCCAAACGGTCGCCGCAAGTCGCTGCCGCCGCATTGGATCGTGCCCGTGGTCGGTTCGTAGATGCCGGTGATCGTGTTGAAAACGGTCGTCTTGCCGGCGCCATTGGGCCCGATCACGGAAAAGATCGAATCCCGCGGCACGTCGAGATCCACATCGCTAACGGCCGTCAGGCCGCCGAATCGCATCGTGAGCTTGTGGACTTCGAGCAGGGGCATCGGAGGAAGGCTGAGGGTGAGGGTGAGGGTGAGGGTGAGCGGTTAGGGACGCGCGGGCGGTAGGCAGCGCTGCGCGGCGGAGCTAGGGGAGGTCTTTGGGTTCTATGTTCGAGGCGGGGGCGTGGTATTCGTGTTGGATGCGGCGCGAGGGCAATAGGCCTTCAGGGCGGAAGCGGACCATCAGAATCAGCACCACCCCGAACGTGAGCAGGTTCCACTGCTTCAGCGTCAGCGACCAATGCAAGGCGTGGGCCCATTGGTCCAACTGCGGAACCAAGATCAGTTCATATCCCTGCAACAGCAGCACGCCAAGCAACACGCCCCGAATGCTCCCGAGGCCGCCAAGGATCAGGCAGCACAACACGGTGATCGAAAGATTGAAGCTGTACGTGTGCGGATCGGAAGTAGTGGCCAGCTTGGTGGCGAACATGCCCCCGGCCAGACCGGCGAGCGCTGCGCTCAAGGCAAATGCGGCAAGCTTCACGCGCGTCGCCGGGATGCCCAAGCAGGTGGCAGCCAGTTCGTCTTCGCGAATCGCCACCCACGCTCGCCCGAGCCGCGAATTCTCCAAATTTCGCAACAGCAGAACCACGCCGGCCAGGATCGCCAACGAGAGAAAATAAAACGGCCGGTAGTCGTTCTGAAACGTGATCGGCCGATGCAACAGCGAACTCAACCAGGCGGGCATCGCCGGCGGGGGCAGCGGGTTGAGCGTTTTCATGCCGCCCGTGATGGCGTCGAGATTCTTGAGCGCGACATTCACGACTTCGCCGAACCCGAGCGTCACCAGCGCGAGATAATCGCCGCGGAGCCGAATCGTCGGGGCGGCGAGGATCAACCCCGCCAGCCCGGCGCCAAACGTGGCAAGCACGATCGCGGCGCTGAAGCTGAGTTGAAAGGGATACGCGCCCACGGTGAGGATGCCGATGATGTAGGCCCCGATGCCGAAGAAGGCCGCGATTCCCAAGTGCAACAAGCCGGCGTATCCGACGACGACATTGAGCCCCAGCGCAAGAATCGCGAAGACGAACAGGTCGGTGATGCTGCCGCCGACGGTGGTTTTTTGCCCAAGCACGAACGGCAGCAGCACGAACACGATCAGAGCCGCAAGCTCGGGAAGGAAGTGCCCCCACCGCGGCCGCGCGATGCGATTGGGCACGGGAGCCGCGGGGGTCGGCGGGATTTGGGCCACAGAATTAACGGCCTGTTCGCTCATCGTGATTCAGCACCGCATGGTTTAGTTCTGCCGCTCGACACTCGTTAGACGGCCCTACCCTAGACATCGCGTTTTGGCATCGCCCCCTCGCTAACGCTTCGGGCTAGTGTGCGACTCGGCGGAATACTAGCCCGAAGCGTAAGCGAGGAACGGCCCCAACTCCGAATTCACTTTTCTTTCCAGCCCGTCAGCGGGGCACGCTGCCGCACAATCCTGCAGCGGCACCTCGACGCATGCCGCCGCGCATCACACTTTTTCTCTCGCCCGTTCGCCGAGCAAACCGGTCGGGCGGAACACGAGGATTACGATCAGGATGCCGAAGATCAAGGCGTCGACCCAGTGCTGGCTGACGTAGCCAATGCCCAGCGATCGAACCACCCCGATCACCAATCCGCCCAGCACGGCACCAGGGATATTGCCGATGCCGCCCAACACCGCGGCCGTAAATGCGTACAGCCCGGTCTTGTAGCCCATCTGGAATTGGATCGTGTTGATATACAGTCCGTAGGTCACACTGGCGATGCCGGCCAGGCCGCCGCCGATGAGAAAGGTGGCCCCGATGACGCGTTCGACCGGAATGCCCATTAGCCGGGCCGCGACCGGGTCTTGCGACGTGGCCCGCATCGCCCGGCCCAGCTTCGACCGCTTGACCAGGATCGTCAGGCCGATCATCGTCGGCACCACGACGAGCACCAGCAGCAGATCCTTGAGCGTGAATTGCAGCTCGTTCAAGTGCAGCGGCAACGACAAGCCCTCCAGCAGATTCTTGCGCGGGATTAGATCGGGAAAATCGCGATCGGCCGAGCCGCCCCACAACTGCCCGATGTTCATGAACGAAAACGAGACGCCGATGGCCGACACCAGCGGGGCAAGCTTCGGCGCATTGCGGAGCGGCTTATAGACGACCCGGTCGACCGACCAATTCAGACCCGCGCCGAATAGCGGCGTGAGCACTAGGATCAGCAGAATTCCGCCAATCGTGGCCGCCGGGCCCGCGCCTTCCAAGTGCAGCAGGCCGAGTAGCGTCAGGGCAAAAAAAGAGCCCAGCATGAACAAATCGCCGTGCGCGAAGTTGATCAGCCCAATGATCCCGTAGACCATCGTGTAGCCGAGAGCGATCAGGGCGATCAGGGCCCCAAACGTCAGTCCGTTGATGCACTGCTGAAGAAATTCAACGTGCCAATACGAGGCATCCGCGGCAGCGAGCAAATGGGGCATCATGCGGCGGGC
This sequence comes from Pirellulales bacterium, assembly GCA_036267355.1. Lineage (NCBI taxonomy): Bacteria > Pseudomonadati > Planctomycetota > Planctomycetia > Pirellulales > Pirellulales bacterium. The sequence goes on from DATAWG010000003.1 coordinate 104,861, forward strand.
CTGGGGAATCGGACGATTGACGCGCGGATGCAATCGCAAACCACGAACCACGTAGCCGGCACTCTCCGCGTGCCGTCGGCGATGCCGATTCGCTCACCGTTGCAATCAGACACCGCTAAAACTCTGCTCCATCAACCATCCGCATTTCCCATTCTTGCTCGCCGTCGAATCGCTCGAACGGCACGGTGGCACGCGTTTCAAGCGGCCGACCGCAAACGGAGCGTGCCTGCTACAATATCAGTCGCCGAGAAGTCTGTCGAATTCGAACTTGCCGCGGCGAACGATATTGCCGCTCAGCCGGTGGAGCGTCGTGTCGCCGTTGGCGTCGAACGACCATGTGCCGAGCGCACCATGGAAATCGCGGATCGCCAGGCATGCGGCAATGATCGCCGCGCGGTCTTTGCTGCCGGCTCGACGGATCGCTTCCAGCGCCACCTTCGCGGCTTCATAGCCATACACGGCGTAAGCCTCGGGCAGATGGCCGAACCGCTGCTTGTAGTGGTCGACGAACTGTTTTTGAGCCGCATGCTTTTCGTTGAACGCCTTGTCGCCGGTTTCAAATGCTTCTGAAGGCAAGCCGCCGAACGTGACGTAGCAGCGCCCGTTCAAATTCTCGGCCCCGGCCGATTCGATAAAGCCCTGTTCCATGCATCCGTCGGGCACCATCAGCTTCGCTTTCAGCCCAACAGCGACCATGTCTTTGGCGATCTGGCCCCCCTTCGTTTCCGTCGTGCCGCCGAAATAGATCAGATCGGGGTGCAGGGCCTTGATGCGCGTCATCAGCGAACGGAATTCGAGTTCATGAGCATCGACGCTGTCGTAGCCGATCACGTTCAATCCAATATCGTCGCAGCGTTGGGCGAACAGTTGGGCGAGCCCTTGGCCATACACCTCTTGGTCGTCGAGCACGAAGATTCGCTTCATGCCCATCGCCTTCGCCCAATCGGCGCCCAAGGGGCCTTGCAGATCGTCGGTCGGCACGACGCGGACGTAGTTGATTTTGCCGGTGGGGCGATACACGCCCGGCTCGCGCGGATCGAATGGGTTCGGCTTGGTCAGGCCCGGAGAGGTGTTCGACGGGCTGATCATCAGCAGCCCGGATATCTTGCCGTTCGGGCTGCCATCCGCCGTGGCCTGGTTCAAGATGGGCATCGAGATTTTGGCGGCCCCGGAATTGTAGGGGCCGATGTAGATCATTACATCGGGATCGGCGGTCGCGGCGTTGGCGTTGGCGGTTTCCAACTCGGGGGTCCATTCGCCGGCCGATGCCGTGGCGTCGTCGCGATCGACGTAGTCGATTCGAAAATCACCGACCCGGTCATGCGCTTCTTCGAGCGCCATGCGGATGCCATTGACGATCGTGTCGGTTTGCTGGCGGGCGCTGCCGGTGCGCGGAAGGCTGGACACGATGCGGATCAGGCGCGGATCGCCTTGCTTGGCCGGCGATGTGGTGGAATCGTTCGCGGCGCCGCTGACCGCTCGCTCGGCGCAGCCGGCCAGCAGTGTTGAAGCGATGGCAAAGGTCCAAAAGAGCGGAGACCGAATGGCTGCCATATTCATTCCCGAGAAGCGAATCGCCTGCTGGGCGCTGGCATTTTAGAGGCTATGCCGCCGGGGCGTCAATTGTTGCACGGCGAGCGGTGTGCGAATACCGCTGCTTCACGCGGATCGGACATGCTGCTACCAGCATTTTGCGGCTTGAGTCAAGCGGTCGTGCTTGATGGGCGTCGAGAATCCGACCAGCGCGACATCGCCGGCCGATCGCCGGGCGGCAACCGATGGCCGATTTGGAAATGCAGCAGCACCGCCAGAAGCGTCAGGGCCAGCCCGGCCAGCATACGGTTCAAGATCAGGTGGGCCATGTGCGGGTGCATGGCCGTCGCCGGTGGTCCGCAGACGAAGCCCAGGACCGTCAGCACCATGGTGAGGCCCCAACCGCCCCAAAGAAGTCGTCGGCTGCGGGTCCAGGCACAGAAAAACAGCGGCACGATGTAAAGGATTGCGAAATAGTAATTGGCGGGCGAGAAAAAATCCGCGAGCGCGATCCCCGCCGCGAACGCCACGCCGAGGAGCACGGCCAGCGTTTCGTCGGTCTCTTCTTCCTCGCGCCGCATCGATTCGGGAATCTCAACGTCGGCGCTCAAGCTTGCCGTCGACATCCGCAGCTTCAGCAGCACTTCCAACATGCATATCGTCAGCACCACGAAGGTGCGGTTGACGAGATGAAAGTCGAACGGGGTTTGAGCCGCCGGGCTGCCTGCCGAATAGAGGGCCCATTTGAGAAAGTAGACCGCATATACGGCCACGACCAACGCGACCGTTACCCAGCGGAGCGAATTCGCGTATCCGGCCCGAACCAATACGACGAGCGGCACGGCATAAAGAATCGAGACAATCACGCCCCGAGAACCGATATCCGCGATCGTGAACAGCGCCAACAACGCAATTGCCGCGGCCATCAATCCGCGAGACTTGACCGGAGCTTCGACGGCCGACTCCAAGCGAGGTTGTCTCTCGGCAACGGGCTTACTCATGAATATCATTTTCGAATTACGTTCAACACGTTGAGCCCCGAACCACGCGACATTCTATTGTGCCGGTCTGGCCAGATCGGCAAATACCAATTCAACACTTCAAAGGTAGCTGGAGTATCGCCGGTTTTCTACATTTTCGGCGATATTTCTATTTGTAATGGTTGTGCGGGGATGGCGGAAACCAGTAGCCGAAAACGAAGAAAGCGACGATTCGGCAAGCGATTCACAAAAACGCGCGGCAAGCGTTGCGGTGGGTGTTCGCAAAACCGTGCGTGCCCTGGGCACTATTTCCGGCAGGCGCCTACGGCCCGCGATCTTCCAGCAGCTTGACCTCCCACTTGGCCAATTGGGCCTGAATCTCGTCCCAACTCAACGAGACGCGCGGGAAGCCTTTCAACTGAGGAATGCAGTGATCTTCTTGCGGAGGTGTTCGTCGCGTGACGCATGAATCTCGCATTCCCAAACTACTAAAACATGCCACCCGCTGCGTTGGAGCGACCGCCGGACGGCCTTGTCTCTTTCGGCGTTGCGCCCCATTTTCGCGATCCAATATTCGCGCCGTGATGATGGCACACGGCATCGCGCGCACCCATGCATGTGCCAAAAGCAGCCATTGACGTTAATGATCTTGCGGAATCGGGGAAAAACCAAGTCGGGTGTCCCAGGAAGTGAACGGACATGCAGCCGGTAGCGGTAGCCCAACGAATGTGCGATGCGGCGGACCACCAATTCCGGCTTGGTGTCCTTCGACTTCACCGCCGCCATCACGCGGGACCGATCGGACGGAGTTAGATTGTCTGTCATCTTGTGATTCGTGCGGGCGAAATGCTGCGCGAGACCGCGGAACGCCGCGGTCCGGGTGCGCCCCTTCCAGTTGGCTGGTCGGCCCACGCCATATTCCGCCTACTTGATCAGGATTCGGATTCCGGGCGTGCCGACGTTCGCGACCCAACGCGTGTTATATAGGTCGAATAGCGCTTCAAGTTGGACCAGCTTGCCCTTAGCCGAGAACTCGCCCAACTCGGTGACGTTTTGTCCGACGAAAGACTCAACGGATGCCACGACAACCCGGCGGGAATCGAGCCCGTCGGACGCACAAATCTCGTTTTTCCATGTAACTACACGATCGACCCTCGTAAGCACCCAAACCTCCGAGTCGGTGTCCTCTAGTACTTCCGCGATTTGCGATATGTGTTTTTCGTCCGGCAATCCGACCGCGACCTCGATCACCGCGTTCTCAATCTCGAAGTCGCCAAGGCGGGCACCGCGGTCCGATCGAGACTTCCGGTCTCCCTTATTCGCTGGAAAAACAGGAATTTCACGGCTGAACCGCAGCATAAGCTTTGCGCCGACGAGATACTGCGCGACATCGCCGGACTTCCCTTTCTCCTCCGCCTGTTTCAGGACGTCATGTAGAGCAGCCTCTGCACTGCGCCCGCGCACCCTGACCTCAAGCGGTTCCTGCTCGAGGATGTCTCGGAGGATTGCAGCGAAGGCGCTCTGCGCTAGGTCAACCAAGCTGTTTCTAACGCCAGGTGATGCGTCCGTGAACCCAGCGGCTCCGATAATATCTAATAACTGCTGTCCCCAATCTTGTAAACTGGACGAGCGTCGACCGTGGTTCCGGTTTATCGGCTCCAAGCTCAGCCGGGAGTGCGCACGGTTTCCGAACGTCTCGTGGGACTCAAGCCCGGAACTGCCCTTGCTTGCGAGATGGTCGTCGAGGTTAAGCGAGGGGCAGTCGCGAAGCTTCTCAAGCAGTGCCAGCGCCGTTTGCAGCCTGGCAGCCACGAAGTGGCTGCCCTTCTTCATGTGGTTCTTGGCGAAGTCGTCGAAGTTCAGGGACACGTTTGTCCCTCGCACTCGTTGATATTGCGGTCCGTTGTGATTTCGGGGGTGAGATAATTCTGCGCGATCCACTCGACAGCAGGAACGCAGACCGCATCGCCGAATCCGAACAGCGCTTGGTTTAACGGCACGTCAATAACGTAACTGTCGGGTACGCCCTGGAGCCGCGCGCACTCGCGGGCGGTTAACAAGCGTACCCTGTAGGTACCGTGTCCCGCCTTCAAAAGGATCTGTCGGCCGCTGCCGCCGCGCGGCGTTCGCAGGCAGCCGGCGAGACCGTCCGTGCGGAGTTCGGCCATGCTCTTCTCGTGCCGCACGCGTCGGAAAGCGGTTGCGTAGGTGAACGAGTCTCCTGCAACCATTTGGCGGGCCTGCTCGGCGTGCTTCGGACTCATCTGGTTCATAAAATACTCGACCCTTGTGTCACTCCACCAATGCTGATCGTCGTCGTGCAAATCCTCAACGACGTCGGCGAGCGTGGTACGTTGTCGCTTGAGTGGTGGCAGATCGCGAATATCCCAGTTGATGTTCGGGTGGGCGCATATAAAGTCGAATAGGCATTGCGGGCGAACATCGCTCATCAGGGCGCATGATTTTGCGCCGCGCCCCCCGCTTTGCTTGGCGATGACAAACAGGCGAACCCGGCTTTGAGGCACCCAATGAATCGCGTTGAGTATGATCGCATCGACCAAATACCCGAGCTCGTTCAGGGCTACGAGCGCCTGCTCTAGATCGCGCCCGCCGTGGCTCATCAAAAAACCGAGGACGTTCTCGAGCATGACGAGTGGTGGCCGGTGCACGCCCATCTCGCGAAGAAGCCTCACAAGTCCCCAAAACGACGACGACTCCTTGCCACGCAGCCCTTCCCATCGCCCTGCAATCGACAGGTCGTTACATGGGAATGATGCGGTAAACAGTGTGCATGGCGGCACGTCGGCAGCGCCGATCAGGTGAACGTCCCCGACAACCAGCCGATCGTCATTCGGCCAGTTGTGTCGGTACATCTCTGCCTTTTTGGGGTCAATGTCGTTCGCAAACTGGATTTGCCATCCACGTCGCTCAAGCGCAAGCCGTACCAACCCGATTCCGGCAAAAAACTCCGCGCAGTCGAGGGTTGGTCTCGGAATCTGTGGCTCGACCGAAAGCCGATAGCTCCGTTGCGATAACCTTTCCAGGGAAAGGACGGTCCCGGCCTTGACCGCGTGGTGATCGAAGAACTGGCGCACCCACCCTCGCCCACGGAAGAACCCTCGCGGCTTTCCCGTTTTCGAGTCACGCCCAATGTCGGTACGGACGGTACGACCGAGCCCCGCAAGGTGAATGTCGATGGTGGGGCAATCGGTCGATCGCTTTGCGGCACCTATGCAATCGGTTGGAAAGAAGTCGTAGTGGCCGTGGACGTACAGATGGTTCTGGCGGACGTTGCCCGCCGTCACCTGCAGCAGCCGTTTCTCAGGAGCCCCGCCCGAGCGTGTCATCAATCCGGTTTCCAGGCTTTGCTTCCGACCCGAGTTGCCAAATAGCGATTGGCGGATCGCGATGACCGACTGCTCAATCTTAGCGGCGGCGAAAACCCTTCGTCAATGCCCACGCGGCGGCCGCCTCCCTACGGCCCGCGATCTTCCAGCAGCTTGACCTCCCACTTGGCCAATTGGGCCTGAATCTCGTCCCAACTCAACGAGACGCGCGGGAAGCCTTTCAGATCGTCGGCCGCTTCGTCGTGCGGCTGAGCGGCCCGCTCCACCTCCTCTTCCAGAATCGCCAACCAGTCGGGCAAATCGAGTCCGGCGCCGCTCGGTTCCTCGGCCATTTGGCCCGCCTCCATTTCCAGCGCGGCAAACGCCTTCGGCGGCAATTGCCGCCGAGATTCCTCGAATGCCGGCCGAATCAGCGCTCGCAAGCGATCGATCGCCAGCGGCTGTAAAAACTGTTCGGCCAGCCGGTCGGCGATCGTTGAGAGCCGCATGCCATATTTCTTTTGCAGGTCCGCGAGCCGTTGAAACTGCTGATCGGCGGTGGCTTGTGTTTCCTTAGCCATCGCGCGAGCCCAAAGCTGCGAGGCCCCATCCCGGCCGCGGCGCACCAACACCTCGTGAACCATCATCACCGGCCGCAGGTTCCAGTGAATCCGCTCGTAAACGGCCTTGAGCCGCAGAAAATCGAGCAGGGTGTAGAGCGATTCACCGCGATCCGACTGCGTGGTGGTGGCGTTGTAGTCGCGATATTCGGCGTAGTTTTCGAGCACGGCCTCGATCACCAGCGACAGATACTTCTTCGCTTGGGGGCGCGGGAGTCGTTCGCCAAGCTCGGCAAGCAGGCGCAGGTCGGCATAGTCGCCGGGCTCGATTTGCAATTGGTCGAGCCAAACGTCGACTCCCTGCTGCAAAATGGCCCGGACATTGGCGTAGTTGAAAAATGCCTGGGTGAACAAGTCGTGGCCATAGCGCTTGATGAATTTCACCAACTCCTGCCAATCCTTGTCGGCGGCGACCTTTTCAAGCACCGATAGGCGCAGCGTGTGGCTATGTGAACTCCATTGGCCGAGCAGCGATTCGGTGAGGCATTGCAGGGCGTCGGTCAGGTCGCCGTCGCGCGGATCATCGTCGCGCGGATCGTCGCCGCGCGGATCATCGTCGCGCGCCTTGTCGTCGGGCGCCTCGGGTTCCGCCCCGCGGTTTTCCGACGCCTCGCCGTCGGGCCAACCGGCCGACGACTCCACGACGCACTCGACGAGCGCTTTGAAGCCCACTTCGAAAAGCCGATCGAACTCGGTCACCGCACCCGGCCCCAAGGGGTTATTGCGCTCCATGGTGCGCGCGGTATGAATCAATTGGCATGTCTCGCGGATCAGCCCCAGCCGCGGAAGCCGCCGCAACAATTGGCGAAACGTCTGCTGTAAGCTGCGCACGGCCGCGATTTTGTCTGGCTCGCCGCCGCGGGCAAGCCGCAGATAGAGCAAAGGATCTTGGCTCACCGCGGTCAAAAACGGCCCAAAATGGATTCGCGTCTCCTCGATATTGCCGGCGATGACGGCCCGCCAAAGCGGCAGCACCGCTCCACGAGAGCGATCGGCCCCTGTCGCCTTTTGGGCATCCCCAGCTTGCTCGCCGCTGGATGCCGTGCCGCCATCGTGCTCCGAACGCTCGCTTGCGGTTTCGCGCGCAACCGCTTCTTCCTGATCCCTGACCCGTGTCCCCTGACCCGTGTCCCCGGCCCCGTGTCCCCGGACCCCCGGCCGCTGACTCCTGCATTCTCCCGCTGCTGCATCCAAGAAGCGGCACGCTTCATCGACGGCGACGATCGTTCCGACGACCCGCTCGACGAGCGATTCCTTGGCATACCAGCGGCGGTCGTATTCGGCCAGCGATTCCGCGCTTGCCGTGGGATTCGGAATCGTTTGCCGCGCTAGGGAATCGGCAAGGGCGCGAAGGCGGTCGCCATTGTGAGTCGCTCGGTCGCGCCAAGCGCCGAGGCAATCGACAAGCGGCATGGAGGGCGCGGCCGACTCGCTGGCCCCGGAAGCAGTTTCCAAGCGAATTTGCGCCCGCGCCACTTGCTTCCATAGGCGGGCGACGGTGGTCAGAAACCCGAGACGGCCGGCCATCCGACTTGTGTCGTTCTCCGTCTCCGATGCGCTCCACGGGTTGAACGATTCGAGCGTGCTCCCTTCGACATTGTCGGCGGTGCTGTCGCGATACACCATTTCTTCATACGCGGCGCTATATAAACTGCGTGGATCATCGTCGGCTTCATCGCCTCCGGCGGCATCCGGCGGGCGGTCCGTCTTGGATGCTCCGCGATTTCCCGAAGGGGACGTTTGCAACTCCGGCACTTCCCAATACGTGTCGGCGTTGGCTTCGAGAAAATCGAAAAACTTGCGCAGCAAACGGCGTCCGGCTGGATCGACCGCAGTCGCACACGCGGCGGAGGCCGGCGGCCGCCGACAATCGTCGAGCGCCATCCGCAGCCAACGTTCTGCGAGGGGTTCGAACGACTGTGGGCCTTCGGCAAGCCGCACTTCGTCGGCACGGCTCAGCCAGTGCACCAACAGCGCCATCGCGGCCGCGAGATCGCGATGATCCAGGAGCGATTCGATCACCCATTGATACGCTTGCGGAGAATCGAAATCGGCGACATACGGCCGCCAAAAGTTGAGGTCTCCGCCGGCCGCGCCTGCCCGGTGCCAGGCGGAGAGCGCCTCGGCGACGCGCTGCGCCGCCGCCAACGACTCTCGCCCCGAAACCCATCGCATTCCGGAAATCGAGTTGCTGGCAAATCGATCCCACCAGTCGGTCAACCGCTGGAAATCGCCGGGCAGCCGAGCCAACACGTCTGCATCATTGCCGGCCGCGGCTTGGTGCCAGAGCCGGGCGTGGGTTTGAAACAATCGCTCCATTAGTTCCAAAAGCTCGTCGACGCGCGAGTCTGGAATGCTGTTTTCCACGGCGGGGAACAAACTGAATTGGCCGCCAAACCCCAAGATATTCCAAGGGTCAACGATCGCCCCGCATTCGATTCCCCGATGTAACAGGTCTTCGATCCGCGTCAGAAATATGGCTCCGTCGGACAGCCGCCCATGGTCCGCCGCCCGATGGGCATCGGTCCTGAGGCAATGAATCTGGCAGATCACCCGCGCGGACACGGCCGGGACGATTTCCGCTTGCCGCTGCGCCGCCTCGGGGAAGCCAAGCTTCGCGAACAGCAACGCCAAATGAACATGCTGCATCTGCAGCGCGCGGCGGCGGGCAAGCTGGGCATTCAGATGCTGCCGCGCCGCGGCAAACGGTTGGTGCAGGGCCGCGACTTCCGCTTGCAATCGTGCCGCATGGGCCCCGCCCAACCGCTGGAATAGTTGCTGATAGAATGCGTCTCGATAAGCGGCGATCTGCGGCAGCAGCGTCGAAAGCGTCGTCGTCGAATCGTGGGCCGACGGACTGCTGCCGCTCGTGCCCGAGGCCATCAAGATCGTGCCGGCCAAAACGGCTGCCGCCTCGAAAAGCAGTTCGTCGCGCGGAATTTCGCCGGCTCGATCGACGCGCTCCAGCAGGCCGTCGAGCGTGACCTGTTGCACGACGAATCGCCGATACCGTCCCTGCCCATCCAAATGATGCGGGTCCCATTGGCCGAAATGATAGTTCGGCCGCTTGTTAACCGGATGGTTGAAGTCGTACGCCCGAGGATCGATTGCCAACTCATCGAGCAATTTTGGATCGAACCAGGCGGCTTCGAGCAACGCCGGATCGGTCTGGTGCAACAGATCGAGGGCCATCGCGATCACATCGTGATAGACGCCGGCGCCGACACCCGCCCCAGCGATCAACCAAGGAATCGGCCGCACGCGCTCGTGTGCATATGGCTCGATCTTCTGCGAGGTGTTGAGCACTGGGAGCGGACGGTGGCCGATAAAATCGTTCAGCCGCCCCAGGGCGCCGGCAATAATTCGCGGCGTGTCTTCCCACGGAGGCCCTTCCGCCAACGCGGCCTCGAACACTCGGCCGATGAAAAATGGCCGCAACAGTTCGCCGTCGGCCAGATGGAATAGCAGATCGCGATGATGTTCGCGGTAGGCCGGCAACACCGCTTCGAACACGAGCCGCAGCACGGCCCGGGCCTGCTCGGCGTCGGCGAAAGCGGGCGATTGGCGAGCCAACTCGGCGAGTTGCGAATCCAACTGGCGCCGCAGCACGGCGGCGGATTCGCCCGGCGGAGTGCCGGCGGCTTCGATGGCTCTCATCAATGCATTCAGATTGCGAAGAAAGCGGCAATCCGACGCGCCCGACGAAAAGTTCAGATAGCCGAGCAACTCCTGCCAGATATTGGGCGCGATGTTCGCGAGAATTTTGTCGGCCATCAATCCCGTCTCCGTTGCCACAAAGCTGTTATGCGGCAAAACAGCGCGGCCGGCAAGGGGAGGGGGGAGCTAGGGTGAGGGGTTAGGGGCAGCGGACGAACGCCGACTCGCGAAACCGCAAGCCAGCTTCCACGCCGATCGAGCCAGAACCGCGCTTGCGGTTTCGCGCTTCCCGTCCCTAACCCCTCACCCTAAATCATATAGTAGAGTGGCTCGCTCGCTTCGCTTTCGCTCTGGTGCAAGCTGTTCGAGCAAGGATGAGGGCCGACAAGCTCGTACGCACGCCGCACCGCTTCCACCGTCGACGAGCCGGGAACGGTCGTGTTTTCCAGCAAAACTCGGTCCGGCGGCAGCAGATCTTGAAAGCGAAGATTGGCCATCGCTTCCGCGAAATCGGCCCGCACGCCGCAGAGCAGCACGGTCACGCCCCGATCGTGCATGTCGTGCAAGAACTGCTCGAACAGCTTCATGCAAACCATGTCCGGATTTCGGGTGCGCTTGAGCCGCAACACGATCACGTGTGCCCCCACGGGCGAATTCGCAGCCACGACGCGCCGCTTCAACGCGTCGAAATAGCCCTCGAGCTCGGGTGCGGCCCCGAAGAAAAGTTCCCCTTCCAAATCGTAAAGAACGATCGCCGAACAAGGCTCGTCGCCGGGTTGCCGATCGCGAACGACGCGGTCGGCGCCGACGATCAATTCGGTCGCTTTGAGCCGTGCCGCCCGCGGCACATACATGATGAACGACAGCATCGTGCCGACCAGGATCGAAAACTCGACGCTCAGAAAAACGGCCGTGCAGGCCGTGGCAAGCACGAGAATCATGTCGTATCGAGAGGTGCGAAGCGCGAATCGCAACCGGGGCCAATCGACCAATCCCGCAGCCGTCACCAGCAAAATCCCGGCGAGCCCGGCCGTCGGAATATAACCGGCCAGTGGGGCGAACAGCACCACGATCACCGCCGTGGCCGCCGCGGCAAACACGCCCGACCATCGTGTCGCCGCGCCGGCGTTGAAATTGATCGTCGATCGTGTCAGCGAACCGGAGCCCGGCATGCACTGAAAAAAGCCGCCGCTGAGGTTGGCCAACCCTTCGGCCAGGCATTGCCGATTGTAGTCGAGCTTCTCGCGCGTTTGCAAAGCGATCGACTTCGCCACCGCCAGCGCTTCGAGCAAGCCGAGCAGCGCGATCGCCACCGCGCTGCCGCTCATCTCTTGCACCCACCCGAAATTGATCGAAGGCACATGCAGGCTCGGCAGGCCCGCCGGAATGCTCCCCACCACCGACACCAGTCGATGCCCAGCCAGGTCGGGTTGCGACCAACCCAGGGCATGCGTCACCACCGCGGCCACGATCAGTGCCATCAGCATATCGAGCCGAGGCAGATGATATTTGCGCACGACGCGGCGCAACAGCACCACCAACACAGTGACGCCCAAGCCGATCGCCAGCGCCCGCAGATTCAATGGCCCGCCATGATTGAGCGATAACCACAGGCGATACAAAAGATGCTGCTTGCCCGTTCCCTGGTGTTTCAGTCCGAGCAGATTGTCGATTTGCCCCAGCGCGATCAGCAGCCCGGCTCCTGCCATGAAGCCAAGCACGACCGAATCGGAAACGTAGCGTGTCAGATCTCCCAGTTTGAATAGTGCGATCGCAATCTGCACCACGCCCACCATGATGGCGAGCAAAACCATGGCTTCGAAGATTTGTTGCCGCCCCGTTGGGTCCAGAAACGCCAACGCGCTGAAAACCACTAGCGATATGGCGTTGGTCGGCCCGTTGATCAGATACGACGACGAACCGAAAACTGCGCCGACTGCCGTCACCACGATGGCGGCATAAAGTCCGTAGCGAGGTTCGACTCCGGCGATCAGCGCGTAGGCCATCGCCTGCGGGACGGCAATCGCCGCGACGGTCAGCCCCGCGACGATGTCGCGCCGCAGCCAGCGGCCGACTTCAAGCCTGCGGCGATCCGTCGGCGGTCGAATCTGGCTCGGTGAAGGTGCTTCAGAAAGCGTCGACATAGCCTCTGCGGCGGTTTCAACGACGGTAGACTATCATCATAATGTTTATCGGAATAATGATTATTGCGCTTGAGCGGAAGGTTTGTCTATCCATTCTGATCGCGGATCCGGACAAAACCATCCTAGTTGACCCACCATACCGTGCTTTCCAATTTGGGCAAAGGCCAGCCTCCTTCGGACCGAACATGGGGCTTTGGTGGCCAACTTGCGAGTAGTGGAGCCGCCGTCAGGCAGGTACGATTATCGATTGGGGGAGAATGGTTGGGGTTCTCGCTTCAGCGTGCGCCCAGCATACTCAAGCGCGAACTCCAACAACCGACCGCCGAATAGCTTGTAGAATTCAATCGCGTTTCATAATGGAGACACCGCTTGGCGAACCATTCCACTCGCGCCGACCACTCGCCGCGAACGCCCGTCTCGGAAGAACCGCTGATCGCCGTGTTCGTCGACTTCGAAAATCTTGCGATCGGCGTTCGCGATATGAAGGTCGGAAAGTTTCAAATTCAGCTCGTTCTCAAACGCCTGCTCGAAAAAGGGCGCATCGTCTACAAACGGGCCTACTGCGACTGGGCCAACTACCAAGACTCGGTGCGCGAATTTCATGGCCAAGGGATCGAGTTGATCGACATCCCGCAAAGCAAGATGAGCGGCAAGAATAGCGCCGACATCCGCATGGTCGTCGATGCCCTCGATCTCTGCTACTCGAAGCAACATATCGACGTCTTCGCGCTGATCTCGGGCGACAGCGACTTTTCTCCGCTCGTGTCGAAGCTGAAGGAGAACAACAAGCGCGTTCTCGGCTGCGGCGTGAAAAGCTCGACCTCCGATCTGCTAATCGCCAATTGCGACGAATTCATCTACTACGACGATCTCATTCGCGTGGCCAAGCGGACGCAAGCCAAAGCCGCTCCCAAGAAAGAAGGGCCAGCCACCAATAAAGACAAGAAGCAAGAGGCCTCGGATCGCGTGCTCGAAGTGGTCCACTCGATCGAGCAAGACTACGATCCTTTGTGGGGCTCGCTCTTGAAGCAAGCGATCCGCCGTGTGTTTCCCGGCTTCAATGAAAGCTACTACGGCTATTCGAGCTTTTCCGATTTGCTCGAAGACATCAAAGCCAAGGGCCTGATAAAGCTCGAATACGACGAAAGCCGTGGGAACTACAAAGTCAGCCTCGCCAAGGAAACCGACGCCGAAAAAGAAAAAGACCGCGACAAAGAAAAATCGGCAACGCCTCCGGCCGCAGCGAAAGAAGAATCCGCCAGCGGCGCCTAGGCAAACTGCCAACTGCGGCGAAGCCGCGGTCAAAGTAGCAGGCACACTCCGTGTGCCGTCTGCGCACCTCGGAGCGTTGCGCACAAACCAGGGCAAACGGCACACGAAGTGTGCCTCCTAAAGGCGCCGGGCGGCGCAACTGAGAAAGCGATTCATGGCGACGGATCCAGTTTGCGGGATGTCGGTCGATCCCGAGCGGCCGGCCGCCGTCGTCGAACACGACGGACAACCGTTTTTCTTCTGCTCCAAGAGCTGCGCCGCGAAATTCCAACGCGACCCGCAGCGTTATCTCGATTCTTCTTACCAGCCCGATGCATCGCATCCGGTCGAGCTGCATCAGATCGGAATGTTCCAGCCCGCAAAGGCGGATCACGGCGCCGATCGGCCAAATCCCGGCGACCGATCGTCCGCCGCCGCCCGCTTCACTTGTCCGATGCACCCCGAGATCGTCAGCCGAACGGCGGGCGCATGTCCAATTTGCGGCATGGCGCTGGAAGCGATTGCTCCCAGCGCGGCGGAAGAAAGCAATCCCGAACTCATCGAAATGACGCGGCGCTTTTGGGTCTGCGCAGCATTGTCTGTCCCCCTGCTGCTATTGGCGATGGCCGACATGCTGCCGGGAAAGCCGTTCGGCCGATGGATTAGCCCATCGCTAGCAGCGTGGCTCGAGTTTCTATTGGCGACGCCCGTCGTGCTTTGGGGTGGCTGGCCATTTTTTGTTCGCGGCTGGGCTTCGCTGAGGAATCGAAGCCCGAATATGTTCACGTTGATTTCGCTGGGCGTCGGCGTGGCGTATGCCTTCAGCGTCGCGGCGGTCGCCGTGCCGGGGGCCTTTCCGGATGCATTTCGCGGCGAGAACGGGCAGATCGGCAGCTATTTCGAAGCCGCGGGCGTGATTGTCACGCTCGTGCTCTTGGGCCAGGTTTTGGAACTACGAGCCCGCGGTCAAACCGGCGCCGCGATCCGGGCGCTGTTGGGTTTGGTCCCCAAAACGGCCCGGCTCGTGCGCAATGATGGCACGGAAGCCGACGTGCCGCTTGAAGAGCTTCGTCATGGCGACCGGCTCCGCATTCGCCCCGGTGAAAAGCTGCCCGTCGATGGGATCGTGCTCGAGGGCTCCAGCGCGATCGATGAATCGATGGTCACCGGCGAATCGATGCCGGTCGAGAAGCAGGCCGGCGATTCCACGATCGGCGGAACGCTGAACGGTCCGGGCGGTTTTTTGATGCAGGCTGAGAAAGTCGGCAGCGAAACGTTGCTGGCCCGGATCGTGCAAATGGTCGCTGAGGCCCAACGGAGCCGCGCCCCGATTCAAGGCCTGGCCGACAAAGTGGCCGCTTGGTTTGTTCCGGCGGTAGTGTTGGCGGCCATGCTCGCCTTTATTGCTTGGAGCATCTTTGGACCGCAGCCGGCGCTGGCATACGCCGTGGTGAACGCGGTTGCCGTGTTGATCATCGCTTGCCCTTGCGCGCTAGGGCTGGCGACGCCGATGTCGGTGATGGTCGGCATCGGCCGCGGGGCGACGGCCGGCGTGCTCATCCGCAACGCCGAATCGCTCGAGCGGCTGGAAAAGGTCGACACGCTCGTGGTCGACAAGACCGGCACGCTCACCGAAGGCAAACCGCGGCTGGTTTCGATCCTGCCCGCCGCCGATCGGAGCGAAGATGAAATTCTTCGTCTGTCGGCCAGCCTGGAGCGCGCGAGCGAACATCCCTTGGCCGCGGCGATCATCGGCGCCGCCGAAGAGCGGCGGCTTGCATTGCAGAATGTCGCCAATTTCCAATCGCACACCGGCCGCGGAATCTGCGGTTCAATCGCCGGCCAGTCGATCGCGCTGGGCAATCGAGCGATGATGGGCGAATTCTCGATCGATCTCGATAAATTCACCAACGAAGCCGAGCGACTGCGCCGCGATGGCCAGACGGTTGTGTATCTCGCCGTCGAAGGCCGTATGGCGGGTCTGCTGGGCACCGCTGATCCGATCAAGGAAAGTGCCCCGCACACAATCCAATCCCTGCAGCATCTCGGCATTCGGATCGTCATGCTCACCGGCGACAATCGCACGACCGCCGAAGCCGTGGCTCAACGGCTCGGCATTGATGTTGTCGAGGCGGAAGTGCTTCCCGATCGGAAAAGCGAAGTCGTGCGGAGGCTTCAATCCGAGCGCCACGTCGTCGCAATGGCCGGCGACGGAGTGAACGACGCGCCAGCGCTGGCCCAGGCCGATGTCGGCATCGCGATGGGCACGGGCACCGACGTGGCCATGCAAAGCGCCGGTGTAACGCTCGTCAAAGGCGACTTGCGCGGCATCGTGCGTGCTCGGACGCTCAGCCAAGCCACGATGCGCAACATCCGCCAAAATCTCTTCTTCGCCTTTGTATACAACCTGCTCGGCGTTCCGATTGCCGCCGGCGTGCTCTACCCATTTTTCGGCGTGCTGCTGAGTCCCATGATTGCCGCCGCCGCGATGAGCTGTAGCTCCGTGTCAGTGATTGCGAACGCGTTGCGGCTGCGGCGAGCGCCGCTGGAATAGTGGTTAGTGGTTAGTGGTTAGTGGTTAGTGGTTAGTGGCTGGGGAAATCGCGATCGCACGGGAATTCGGCCTGCAGCTCGCTTGCGGTTTCGCACGTCTGCCGCACCTCTCCCCGATATAATTGCAAGGCGTGGGCAACCTTGGCCGAACCAATCGCGTACGCCATCTGTCCATCCTGTTGCAATTTGCTCGAACGGTCTTCTGCCTCCCTTTCGTGCAATTTCGCGTCGTTCGTGGTTCCGGCCTTCGTCGTATCCGTGTCAATCCGTCTTATCCGTGGTTTCCCTTTTTCCCCTTGGTCTCGCCATGAACGCCCGGCAATTGGAAAAGCTCGGTGTGCCGTCCGAATGCATGAAGAGCGCGATCGCCGCCATTCAAAGCGCGGCCGCGGCCGGCGCGCTGCGCAGCATGAACGTCAAGCAGGCGATCAAAGATGTTTTGGACCGCCCAGCGGATCATGTGACCGATGAATATTTTGGCGCACTGGCACGCGACGTTCTGCAATCGGCCGAATCGGCGCCGATCCGCGAGCCGATTTCCTACCGCACTTGGGGCGATAGCGGCATCGATCCCGCGTCGCATGCGCAGATGCGGCAGGCCTGCGGGCTGCCGATGGCCACCGGCGCGGCGCTCATGCCCGATGCCCACGTCGGCTATGGGCTGCCGATCGGCGGCGTGCTGGCCCTGGAGAAAGCGGTGGTGCCCTATGCCGTCGGCGTCGATATCGCCTGCCGCATGAAGATGTCGGTGCTCGACATGCCGGCTTGGAGCCTCACGGATCGGTTGAAGTTCGATTTGTTCGAGCGGGCCTTGGAGCGAGGAACCCGGTTCGGCGTGGGATCCACGCACCAAATTCGCCAAGACCATTCGGTGATGGACCGCGACTGGTATGTCACGCGAATCACGCGCGAAAACAAAGACAAGGCCTGGAAGCAACTGGGCACCTCCGGTTCGGGGAACCATTTTGTCGAATTCGGACTGTTGACTTTGTCGCAGCCCGACGCCGAGCTCGGGCTTGAAGCGGGCGAATATGTCGCCCTGCTCAGCCATAGCGGGAGCCGCGGCACGGGAGCATCCGTCTGCTCCACCTACAGCGCGATCGCGCGGGCTCGGCTGCCGAAGAAATACGAATCGCTTGGACGGCTGGCTTGGCTCGATCTGGAATGCGAGGCTGGCCAGGAGTATTGGGCGGCCATGAACCTGATGGGCGAATATGCCGCCGCGAACCACGATGTGATCCATCGCAATGTGTCGAAGCTGCTCGGGGCGCGAATCGTCGCCGGCGTCGAGAATCATCACAATTTCGCCTGGAAAGAAATGCACGGCGGGCGGGAGCTGATCGTGCATCGCAAAGGCGCCACTCCGGCCGGCAAGGGCGTGTTGGGCGTCATTCCCGGCTCGATGGCCGATCCGGCATACGTCGTGCGCGGCAAAGGGGTCGCAGAGAGCTTGAATTCCGCATCGCACGGCGCCGGCCGGTGCATGTCGCGCACCGCGGCCAAGCAAAAATTCACTTGGAACGCGGTGCGCAAGAACCTCGAAGCTCGCGGCGTCAAAGTGCTCTCCGCCGGGGCGGACGAAGTGCCGGGCGTTTACAAGAACATCGACGCCGTGATGCGCGAGCAACAAGACCTGGTCGAGATCGTTGCCCGGTTCGATCCGAAGATCGTCAAAATGTGTGGCGACGGCAGCCAGGCCGAGGATTGAGCGGCGGCCACCGGCGTCGTTGGGGAAACGCTTTCCGTGCTGCAACGGTAGCAGGCACGCTCCGTGTGCCGTCGGCGCCGCTCTGTGCGCATTGCACCGCGAAGGGCAGACGGCACACGGAGTGTGCCTGCTACGTTAATCGGGGCGACGCCGCCTTGGCGTTCCGGCGCGCGATAAAATCGCATCGCTCTCGCGGATCGTTTCGGCCTAACCCCCCCGAAAGAACTCCTATTGGGCGGCCCGGCGAACTTCGCTATCATCCGCGCCATGATGGCCAGCAATCTCCTCCAATCCGTGACGGAAGAAGACATCGGACGCGAGATGATCCGCATGGTGCCGCAGTGGTATGAAGCGGCCTGCGGTCCCGAGGAACACGCGATTCCCGTCGGCCGACATGCCGCTAGCTTCTGCCATCATACCTCGCTCACATCCAATCTTGCCGTTTATCTCGACAAGGTGTCCGCGCGCAGCCGCGAATTGCAAATCGAGCGGTTCGTCGAGTATCCGGGCATCATCGACATCCTGATGGAAAGTTTTGCGGTGGAATGGCTGCGGCTCCATTCCGCCGACACGGATTGGGTCAGGCTGATCAACTACCTCGACACGGTCGCTCGCCGCACCCATGAAAATCTTCCCGTCGCGCTGACGCTCGTCATCCGGCCCGGCAGCGGGCAAGGAGATGTCACCCTGCCGCGCCTGCAACGCTTCTTCGATCGGCTCGCGGCTT
The DNA here is from genome assembly GCA_036267355.1 of Pirellulales bacterium. Classification (NCBI taxonomy): domain Bacteria; kingdom Pseudomonadati; phylum Planctomycetota; class Planctomycetia; order Pirellulales; species Pirellulales bacterium. Next base: position 123,360 of record DATAWG010000003.1, read on the forward strand.
CCGCCCACACGTTCACCTATCTGGCCGTCGATGCCGATTTGCGATTGATCGACTACGGCTCCGTGGAATGGTCGCAGGTGAACGACGCCAAGTCGTACAACTTTTATCCCGAGTTTCTGCATCCGATCCGCTGCGCCATGAACGACGACGACTTGGTGGCCCACGTCACCTCGCGCGGCGAATTGGTGATCATGAACAAGACCGGACTGTTGGCGACCAAACGCAAACGGAAGTGGAAAATCTACGACGCCCGCGATTTTGAATTCAGCCTCGCCCAATGCATCGGAAGTGCAAACGTCGCCGCGAACCTGTTGGAGCTGATTTTCGACCTCAGCTTTCGCCGGCAGGGGGCACTTCTGGTTTACGACGCCGCCCATTGCGTCTTGCCGCGGGTGTTGAACTCCGAAAGCATCGTCTCGCCCGACTGGTATCACAATGGCCAGACCGCGAGTGTGCGCGAAAGCGGTCAAGCCCTGATTCGCCACTCGATCGACGATATCGCCGTCGGCGGACCGCCCGGTTCGCTGAAGAAAAAGCGGCAGTTGATCGAAATGGCAAGCATCGACGGCGCGATCATTTTCGACGACGACCATATCCTGGCGATCGGCGCGCTCATCAAATCGCATTCCGAAGTGGGCAGCCAATTGGGTGCCCGAGCCACGGCGGCGCGATCTTCGTTCCTCTGGGGCGCGCGGCCAATCAAAGTCAGCTCCGACGGCGATGTGACGATCTATTTCAAGAGCACGGGCAACGACCAAGAATGCCCCGCCGCGATGAATTTTCTGTAATTCATCCCTGCCTCGAATTCATCCCTGCCTCGAATTCATTATTGCGCCGTCATCGGCTCCAGCGACCGTGTCCAGCGGCGCTCCGTGCGGTCCTTCCAAGCACCGCGGTGATAGGCGTAGCCGGTGATCAGCGGCACGGCCAAGGTGGCTTCGCTGAAGACCATTTGCTCAAATGCCGTGTCGACTTTGCCCCAGCTCGATGCTTCTTTGAGCGTCGAACTCGAAAGCGCCCCGTCGCGCACATCGGCCACGGTGATCTGCACCGCATATTTGTGCATTGGCGCTTCATGCCCCAAAACATCGGCCGCCACGACGACATCTTGCGCGAAATTCTTCGGCACGCCGCCGCCGATCATCAACAAGCCCGTCGTCGGACTCTTGATCTTCAACTGCGTCAGTTCATAAAAATCCTTGACGCTGTCGATAGAAACTTTCGCTTGATCGCCGCGGGAGTGCTGATGGGCCACCAGGCCGAAGCCGGCGGAGCAATCAGAAAACGCCGGACAAAAGATCGGCACATCGTGCTCATAAGCGGTCCGCACGATGCTTCCCTCGCCGCGGCCGTGCGTCTCGAGCCACGCGCCCATGGCATGAATGAACTCGCGCGATGAATAGGGCCGCGGGGCCAGCTCGTCGGCAATTTGCCGCGTCGTATCGTCGCAATGGCGAAGCTCGTCTTCATCGATCAGCGTGTCGTAGATGCGATCGATTTGCAAATTGCGAAGCTGATCGTCGTCGAGACCCGACTTGAACCGCTCGGCGGCCATGTAGTGACGAAAGCCGAGGGCTTCGAAAAAATCCTGATCGACGATATTCGCCCCAGTGCTGACGATACCGTCGACCATGCGAAAGCGGATCAAATCGACGAAAATCTGCCGCAGGCCGGCACTGATTAGCGAACCGGCCAGACATAGGATGATGCCGCATTCCGGATCGCCGAGCATCCGGTCGTAAATCTCGGCCGCGCGGTGCAGATCGCGCGCGGAATATGCCATCCGCCGCATCGATTCCACGAACGGCACGACATCGTGCCGCGTGATGTCGATGTGCTCGATCGGTTGCGATAGCAGTTCACGTTTGTCGAGCATGGCACTCTCGTGGGCTCGTGCCTATAGACCATCGGCACTGCGCCGCCACTGGAGCCCGCAGCGCTAGCAAGAGAGGTTTCTTGTGGACCGATGGCGACATACCACCCTTGCTCGCGCCGCGGCCTCGAGCATATTTCCGACCGCCTAGAACCCGCGGAACGGATGGTGAGCGCTTTCCTTGCCGGCCAACATTTCGTCGGCCGACGGCTTGCCCTGCATGGCGGCCGAAATCGCGTCTTTCGTGGCCTTGTAGTTGTACTCGTAAATCTTCTTGTCGTCGGCCGCGTCCCAATGGATAAACACGCCGCAAACGATCACCAAGCTCTCGACATCTTTCTTCGGAATCACGCCGGCCTCGACCGAATCGGCCACGGCCTTGGCCACCGCCGCCTGCGCCGGGCCAAACATTTGCACGGCTTGCTTCGCCCCTTTGATCGTCACCTTCGTGATCAGCACCGTCGATGGCTTGACGGCCAAATTGGGCGTCAGCACCGCCAGCAAATTCGAATGCCCTTCGCTTTGCCGGGCCAACGCATTGGCAAAAGCCACACCGACCGGCCCACTCTTATCGCCGATCAACAGATCGATATGGGCAATCTCGTTCCCTTCTCCGGCCAACGCTTCACCGACGAACATCGACATGACCAAATCTCCTCGGGCAAATAGGGCTATTGAATCCGATGGCCGCGGCCACCCCCGCGGATGGCACTACGCGGATAGCAACTGCGCGGATGGAACTGTGCGGATAAGCACTGCGACTGGGCTTGGCGCTTGTCCGGAACCGACAACGGATCGGACCGGTTTTATCCGGCCGCGGCAAAGCTTCCTCGCGCCGCATTCCCACTAGTTTTTCGGACAGGCTCTTGAACCGCTGTCCAAGACCGATCAGTTTAGAACACGCTGGGGCGAATGCAAGGACCCGACAGCGAGAATGGCAAATGGCGAAGCAGGAATGACGAAATCAAGTCGGCTTGCCCGGCTTTATTGCAAATGGAGGCTCGCCGCGGTTGAAAGCCCCTCGTGGATTTGCCATACTTGAGCATCGGCATAGCGGGCCAGCGGCCCGGCAGCCCGATTCGGGGCGTGGCGCAGCCTGGAATAGCGCGCTTGCTTGGGGTGCAAGAGGTCGCAGGTTCAAATCCTGTCGCCCCGA